>CALEYM010000366.1 GCA_937926185.1 uncultured Bacteroidota bacterium
CCTTCGACGAGTTCCCGCAGATCACGCTGACCGAACTGAAATACGGCGTGATCAACCCGCAGACACGCAAGGCCCAGCGCTGGGATCGCGGTATTCGGGTACTCCGCAACGTGAAATGGAAAGACCCGTCCTGGTTTCAAATCCTGAGCACCTGGTTCCGCAACGGGCTGGTCATCCTGGATGAGAGCCGGAACTACATCCCGCAAAAGAGCGAGATGCCTGAGGAACAGATCGAATTTTTCACCATCCACCGCAACAACTGCATCGACGTGATGGTGGTGAGCCACGACTTTATGAGCATGAATTTACTGCTCCGCAAGGCTTTTCGCATCTACATCGTGTTCAGAACCGGCGATAAGCCCAGCCACGAAGCCTGGTTTACAGTCCGAACCCTGCCCGAGGAGTTGTACGGGATATGGACCACCTTGCAACGCTTGCGCAGCCCGGCGGCGAAGATGTCGCCCTTTGTGCTGTACGACCGGGAAACCGGGCGCACCAAACTCTACGCGGATCTCGACAAACTGGAAATCCTCATACCTGACACTGACCCCGAGGCCTTGGGGCTGATGAAAAGCATCCCGTACCGGAAATTTGCCGCGGGTTAACGAACCTTCGAACCAGAAACTTTCTAACCTTTTAATTAACCATGACCACCGATTCAACACCCGAAATAACCGCCACCGAGCCGGTAACAGGACAATCTTTTTCCAGCCTCCCCATAGAGGACTGGACTGACGACGAAGTCATCCTCTTCTACGACAGCCACCTGCCCGCAAAAGCCGTCAGCGACCTCTCGGCCAAAGAACTGCAAATCACCGTCCGGTACGGCGACATTGCCAAACAACGCCGCGAACAGGCCGAGCAAACCGGCTTCGACGCGGAAGTGGAGGCCATCCGGCGCCAGGTATCTATCCAGGTGGAGCGGTACGCCATTGCTGCGTTGTTGGAGGAATACCACAGAAGGTCTTTTACCGAAGTCGCCCGGGGAAATGAGACAGAAGAGGTGCGCCTCATTGTGCGCTTTGGCAACCGCGAAATTGAAATGCGAGCCACCGACATGGCTGTTGCGTTCGGCGGCTTTGGCAACCCCAAAACGCGGGATTTCACCAAGGCACTGGAATCCGTGTTGGCGCTGGCCAAATCCGCTGCGACCCAGCACCGCATTCGCATCGAACGTTCGAAAGGCCGGAACTGGAGTTTTCACACCAAAGACCTCCGCTGGTCATCTGCCGTCATCAAAATGAGGATGGAAGACGGCGAAACCCTGTAAACCTTAAAAACCTTTTGCACATGGGAAACATACCCCGTTGGGCCATCTGGCTGGCGCTCGCCCTGATCGCCGTGGCCGCCGCTTTTACCATTATGGCCGGCATCCGGCGGCTCAAAAACGAACGCGCTGCCCGGCAACTGCTCGATCAAGGCAAAGTGACCGTGGCGTTGTCGCCCGGCGAAATCCAGCAGATCGTTTCCGAGATCAAAAAATCTATACAACCATGACCCTCGAACTTACTCCACAAATCCGCCGTATCGGCGCCATCGTTGCCTATTTGCTGCTGTTGGCCTTGCTTGTCACTTGGTTTATCCAGCAAATCCGGGCAACGGCCGCTTACGCCCGAGCCATGAACGGCATCGCCGAAGCCGCCCGAAAAGGCGAAAACGTGACGGTGCAGGTGGCTAACTTCAATTCCAACCCCCAACTACTGACCGATGGAAAACCTAAACTTGATGCCAATTCCTGATGGGGTGGGCCGGGTGCCCTGGAAACCAATTGGTATCCTGTTATTCTTCGTTTTTTCGGTGTTGCTGGTGCTGTACCTATTTTCCGTGCGGGCTAACCGGAAGTTGAAACAGTGCATTGTCGGTTTGACCGGCGAAAACGAAGCCTTACAGGAATCACTCGATGCCGGTAACACGGAATTGGATGCGTTGAAGCAAAGTGCCCAAACTGCACCTGATTTCGCGCCAACCCAGCCACCGGCCGGTTTTCGGATGCCAATTCTGAATCCTGGTCTGAAATTCAACATCCAACCAGATTTTAACCTGTCTTACCCGGCATTCAATGCCTGGAATACCGGAGAAACGCTGCGTGTGTTGGTGGTGTTGGATCATGCCGGCGCCTTCGGTGATTTCCGGCAACAACCCGGTGTGGAGCCCTCCCCAGCTTGGGTATTTCAACTGTTCACCGTGGGTGGCGCCCTGCTGAGGGAAAGCCACCTGCCCGTCATCGGTGACGGACAACCCGACGGCAAACGTATCGTGGCCGAAATACGAAACCTTCTGGAATCCGGCCTCGAAGAAACCCCGAATACCTAAAACCCTAACCCCTGAACACCATGCCACAACCCTACGAAGCCACCTGTGTAGCCAATTGGCTCAACGAAAATCCCATCCGCCTGACCGTGGCCGCCGGCCGGGTGGCTAAAAGTGACCTGGCCAATGCGATAAACATCACTACCGCGAGCCTGCGGCATAAAATCGCCATCCTCCGGGCTTCTGATCCGGCTTTCGATGATTTATACCAGGAAAAGTCCAAACGGACGGAGTTGCCGGTGGATTTGGCGGAGGTGATTATCAGGATGTTGTTTGATGGAAATCCGGGTGTAAGGGTGGAGTTGGTAGGGGCGGTGGTGGTGTAATATTATTTCAAGACAAGGCAAAGGATACTAAACCTGGCCATTCCCTTGGCGAATCCACAGTCTGGCATTTAAATTGCACCGTTTTGCAATTTATACTTGTGCCATGCCCGACAACGCCACTCCAGTTACACATTTTACTAACATCCGCCAAATTCTCTGCCGGGCCATCCGGCAGGCGCGACAGGAGGTGTTCGTGGCAGTGGCGTGGTTTACCGATGATGCCCTTTTCGCGGAACTCCTTGCGGCACAACAGCGCGGTGTGCGAACAGAGGTGACCATGATGGACGACGATATCAATCGGCAATCCGGGCTGGACTATACTGTGCTGGAAACCGCCGGTGTCCCCGTGTGGTGCTACCCTGAATACCTTGGCCTCATGCACCACAAATTCTGCGTCGTGGATCAAAATACACTCTTGATCGGGTCGTACAACTGGACGCGCAAGGCCGCCAAAAACCAGGAAAGCCTGCTGGAAATCCCCATCGGCGCACAATTGGCAGCCGACTTTCGCGTCGAGTTCGAGCGGGTGAAACTAGCCTGCAACCGGTTGTATGCCCTTGCTCCCGCACAACCGGAACCCGAGCCGGCCCCCACGTCCTTTGCGAGCGATACCTTACCCGGCCGCTCTTTGCTCGCCTCCGACCTGCGTGTGGAAATCCTGTTCCTTGAACTGGAAGTGGCCCAACTGGAAGCCGAAAAAAACAGCATGGAAGCCGTTCTTCTCACCTTCGAGCGCCTGCTGCGGGATTTGTTAGGCAACCTGCTGGTCCGACACCTCGACTTGCAAAGACAATTGGCCGAACGCAAAGCACAACTTACTGGCAAACGCCAGGACCAAGAGCAATACGATCAGCGCGAGGGCGAATTCCGACAGTTTCAGGAAAAAATACAGGAAGATGCCATGCGATCGGAAGTCGTGCTAGACGCACCGACCGCTGCCGACCTGAAACAAATGTACCGCGAGGCGGTGCTCCTGGCCCACCCCGACCGCTACGGCAGCGACCCGCAAAAAGAAGCCGAGGCCAATGCGCTGATGGCCGCTCTCACTGAGGCATTTCGCCAGAAAGACGTGGAAAAAGTACGAGAAATCTGGCTAAGCCTCAAAAACGGTATGGCCTTCCGATCCGACTGGGCAGCCCTTACCGACATCGAACAGCTCCAGGCGATCTTAGCCAAACTGAAAAAACGCTGCTCCGAACTCACACAGGCCGTTGTCGATTTACAGCAATCCAAATCCTACCGCGCACAGCAGGCGAACCCGAATGCCGAGGCCTACGCCGCCGTGCTACGGGAACAGTTGGAGTGCAACATTCAAATTCTCGAAAACGAAATAAACCAGTTGCAAACATGAACGAAATTGTCAAAGCCCCAAACCAAAGCCTCGTATCTACTGGTGCATTTCACGAAACGCTGCGCCAAGTGCTGGAAACACCAGTGAAAAGTAAGCCGTACACGGCGCAGGTCACCCGGTCATCTCCCTCGGCGTTTGTTTTTCTGATAGACCAATCCGGCTCGATGAAAGGGAAGGTAACTTACCTCGGCAAGCCCGTCAGCAAGGCTGAGGCCGTGGCCCGCATTGTGAATGAAATTTTGCAGGAGATCATCAACCGCTGCCAAAAGAGCGACGGCGTGCGGGATTATTTTGACATCGCTGTCATCGGTTACGGGCAAGACAAGGCCGCCGATTCTGCTTGGGAGGGCAAGTTGCAAGGCCGCGGCTTTGTGCCGCCTTCCGAATTAGCTGCCAACTACCTGAGCATGGAAACTGTCGTCGTGCATGAAATGGTAAGGGGCATACAGATGGAACACACAAAACATCTGAAGCAATGGATTACCCCGAAAACCTGCGAACTGACCCCGATGAAAAATGCCCTCGATAAAGCAGCTGACATGCTCGAATCCTGGTTGGTTGATCACCAAAAGGGGGACCACTTTCCGCCGCTCGTGTTGAACATCACGGATGGAGCAGCCACCGACGGCAAGCCTTCCGAACTGCTCGCCGCCGCCCGGCGTATAAAAAACCTGCACACCACAGACGGGTATGTGCTGCTGCTCAATATCCACCTTTCCCAGGCAGAAGGCGCCCCGGTGTTATTCCCTGTTACACCCGACGACCTGCCGAACGATCCGCTCGCCCGACTCCTGTACGATATGTCCAGCGAAATGCCACAGGTGTACCACGCTGACATCGCCCGACTGGTAAATGTGGACAGCAGCGGCTACTTCACCGGCATGGCATTCAATGCCGATGCCAAAGCCTTGATTAGCATGTTACAAATTGGAACCAACACCGCCTTAGCCCACACCAACGATGCCGCTCGTTCGCAATCATAACCTGCTTGTTCAAAGCACAGCCAAGCCCGGCGAAACTGTCAACGAGGACGCTGTGTGCGGTACCGGCAGACTACTGGCGGTAGCCGACGGCGCAGGCGGCACGGGCATATACGCGGGTGAGTGGGCGCGTTACCTCGTAGCGTGCCTGCCCGAGCAACCGATCACCGACTTTGACGGGCTGGATGTCTGGTTAGCCGGTATCTGGCAACCGTTTTTCGACCGCTACCGCGAGCAACCCGCACCGCCGGAGGTGCTTGCCAAGTTTATGGAAGAAGGCTCCGCTGCGGCGCTGGCCGCGATCTGGCTGCCGAAAAACCCCGGCGAGCCGGCAACGGCGCTGGCATTTGGCGACAGCGTGGCGCTGTGCTACGACTCGCAGCGGCACACCCTGAGCGGCACACATCCCGACCTCGCGGTTTTCGCCGAATCGCCGGTGCTGCTGAACTGGAAAACCGAACCCCGTCCCGAAGGGCTGAGCATCCGCATGCTTCCGGCACCCGCCGGCACGGTACTGCTGGTATGCAGCGATGCGCTGGCGCAGTACCTGCTCGGCACCTTTGCCCTGCATCACGACGACGCGGAAAGCCAGGCAGCCTTGGCCCGATTGCGCCACCAGCCGCACCGCTTGGCCGCCTACCTCGAAAAACTGACCGATGCGGGCTTTGCCCAAAAAAACTGGTACGCCGAGGTGTTGCACCCGCTTTTGGACGCGGCGCAAGACCCCGCGCTGTTTCGCAGCCACCTGTACGAACGCTGCGCGGCCGGTTGGCTGCTCCACGACGATTATTCTTTAGCCGCAGCCCTGCCCGGAGCAGCGGATTTTTTCGAGATTTTCAAAAACAAAACCGATCCGGCGCCATGATTTTTCCGTCCATCGAAGAATACAAAGACGCGCTCCGCATCGCGGGGCACAGCCTGAAAACGCTGCACGACTACGAGCCTGTGCTGCGCGACGACGGCGACCTGTGGTTCAGTTCGGGCAATTTCGCCGTCGTGTTCAAGGTGCGGCACCGTACCTCCGGGCGCTTGCTGGCGCTGAAATGTTTCACCCGTCACCAGGAGAACCGCGCCGAAAGTTACCGCCTCATCACCGAGTGTCTGAAGGATTACCCCAGTGACTACTTGGTGCGGTACGAATACCACGACGAAGAACTTTGGGTGAACAGCCGGATGGCCGGAGAGCGGGACTTCCCCGTGCTGGCCATGGACTGGGCCGAAGGCGTCACCCTCGGCGAGTTTGTTCGGAACTGCTGCGCCCGCGACGACCGCGCCGTGCTTCAAAACCTGATTGCGGAGTTCAACTGGTTTGCCTTCTGGCTGCTTTCCCAGCCCTTCGCCCACGGCGACCTGAAACCCGACAACATCGTAATGCGCCCCGACGGCAAACCCGTGCTCTTGGACTACGATGGCATGTATGTACCCGCCATGAAGGGTCAGCCCGCACGGGAACTGGGTAGCCCAGTGTACCGGCACCCGGGCCGCACGGTGGATGTGTTCGATAAACGCATAGATGATTTTGGGTTGCTAGTGCTTATGCTCGAGCTACGCATCCTCGCCGCCGCCCCGGCCAAACATACGGGCCGTGTCGGCAGCGAAAGCCTTTGGTTCCATGCGATGGGCTTTGTGGAAATTACCACCTTGAGCGGCCTGCTCAATACCTCGCCTGCCTCCGGCCAACTGCTGCGTCATTTCGAGCAGCAGGCATTGGCCGGAGAGCGAAGTGATTTAACGGCGCTAGTGTTTGGGATGGTGAAGGGAGAGGAGTTGCCGGTGCTGGCAGAGCCGCCCCGAGTGGCGCTTTTGACGAAGCAGTTTGATTGGGAGCCTGAGATGGTTTTTGTGAAGGGAGGGGCGTTTATGATGGGCTGTACCCGCGAGCAGCAAGACTGCAATGACAACGAAAAACCCGCCCACGCCGTGACCCTCAACGATTTTTATATTGGAGGATACGAAGTGACCCAACGGCTTTGGAAACTGGTGATGGGCACTGCCCCGTCGTCTTTTAAAAACCGCGACGACTGCCCGGTAGAATCGGTCTCTTGGGACAACGTACAGGCATTCATTCAGAAACTAAACGCCCAAACCAGCAGAACCTACCGGCTACCCACGGAAGCGGAATGGGAATACGCGGCGCGGGGCGGCGGGAAACAAGTCCTTTTTGGAAACGGGAAAAATGTTGCCGATCCCAACGAAATCAATTTCGATGCAGATTGGATTGCTCACGGCTGGACTGTTCCTGTTGGCAGCCTCAACTGCCCCAATGAGTTGGGGCTACACGATATGAGCGGGAATGTTTGGGAATGGTGCTCTGATTGGTATGACTCGAACTACTACAAAAACAGTCCCTCCTTCAGTCCCACTGGCCCCTCCTCTGGCTCCTACCGTGTCTTACGCGGGGGGTCGTGGTACAGCGCCCAGCAGTACTGCCGTGTGACGGTTCGTAGCTACGGCGCACCCGATTTCCGCAGCGGCAGCACCGGTTTTCGTTTGGCTATGACGTTTTAGTCCTTTGGTTCTTCACCGTTTGAGGGCACGTAATGTCCTCTTTTTTGTGCACAATGTGGTTGTGTGCTACCAGTAGTATCGAATATATGCCTTGTACCCCAGCGGCGGAAAGACTATTGTATGTCAATCAAAGTTTTTTCTACCTGTACCAATACTTCCAATGGCAAAACCACTTCTTCAAATTTTTGACTAACGGAATTGAACCACAAACATTTTGCTATTAATTTAGGAAGCCAGTAAACCTCCTCTTTTTGCTGGGTTTCTGCGTT
>CALEYM010000367.1 GCA_937926185.1 uncultured Bacteroidota bacterium
GACCCTTTACAGCCGCCGACCAGCGAGACGGCATAATCGCTGAAAGCTTCGCCAAAACGGGCCAGCAGGTGATCGAGCAGGCGGTTGCGGCGGTCTTCGCGGGTGGCTTCGCTTTCCACGGTGAAAGGTTTGTTGGGATCAATGATCTCCGGCATGCCGGGGATGGGACCGAGGTCGGCCGTCTGATAGGTGGGTAAACTTGGGTCCTGCTCCACGGCAAACAGGCGGCGCACTTCGCCCAGTTGCAGCAGATAGGCTGCCAGTATCTGGTCGAAGAAGGCTAAGTAGGCCTGCAATTGTTTGCGGGCGCCTTTTTTATGGGCCGGCGTGTCGCTTGTCACGCCAAAGTCGCCAACACCGTATACGCCGGGCAGGTCGTATTGCACGCTACGGTATTCCGACAGGTCGGGGCGGAGCAGGCCTACCGGCAGTTCGGGCCCGCCCGGGGTGTCGTGACATTCGGCCAGCAATCTTTTCAGGTTGAGCGCATCGGCCAGGGCTTCTTCCCGTATCTCGCAGCGCCTGCCGTTTTGGGTGACGTAAATGCAGGACGCGCAGATGTCGATCACAGGTTTCAGGGGTCTGGAAAGTTCAGTAGGGTTTTTAGGGTCGGCATCCGGCGCCGGGTTCGGCGTAAAAATCTGGTAGGTGGTTTTTACCTGGAATTGTTTTTCCGGGTACACTTTTACTTTCAGTTCGAGCACATTCAGTACGTGCGGGTCGGCGGTAGCGGCGTTGGTCAGGTCGGAGTGGCGGAAATGCGTGAGCAACTGCGCTTTGTCCACCTCGGCATTGTCCAGAAAACCGTGGTCGAGCAGGGGGCCGTTGTAAATTTCATCGATCCCGTGACCTTTGGCCAGCATTTCTTTGAAGGTATAAAACCGCAGGGTGGGCGTGAGGTGTTGTTCAATTTGCCAGAGGGCTTCTGCGGCGGCATCCACCACGTTTACGCCGTTTTTCACTTCGATATGCAGGCATACGGCCACCGGCAATTTTCCCACGATGACGGGCGGCTCCATGTAATCATGCCCCAGGAAGCGGTTGGCCTGCAGGCGTTTCATGGCGCGCTCCACGATAGGGCGGGTTTGGCTTTCGTTTTCGGGGTCGATCTCGTCGTCGAGGTCGAAGGTGAGTTTTACCAGGCCGTTCAGGTGGAGCCAATGCGGGTCGTCTTCGTTGGTATCGTCTATGGTTTTCAGGCTAAGCGGCGTATAGCCGTAGCGGCATAACAGAGCAAACAACAGGGCGCATTGTTCGGATTCGTCCAAAGGCGCGGGTATTTCGGGTACCGGGCATTTTTCCGGGGTCTGACAAGGATCGAACAGCGCGTTGGGGTCGGTACCGACGCAGGCGCAGGTATCTTTGCTTACGCCGCCGCTTGCCCACATTTCGATCCATTTCAGGGCCTCGGCTATTTTGTCTTTTTTTTCCTTTGCCGGATATTCCCGGTAGTACTCCTCGAGAAAGGCCAGGATTTTTTGATGGTCCGGCGTCCAGGTACCGTTTTCCGGGTCATAGACGCCGATCCCGCGGAAACGAAATTTGTCTTCGGCCCACAAACCGTAAGCATTGCCTTTATCGGTAAAAAGCGCTGTGCCGGTGTATTTTTCCACCCATGCATTTTTGACGCCATCCACGTCGATGAGCAGTTTGCGATAGTCGCGGGCGGTAACCGGCGCGCAGGGCAGGATTTCCGGGACTTCAAAAAATGCTTTTTCCTTGCCCCCGGCCAGCAAATCGGCGATGGGCAATTTACGGGTGCGATAGCCCAGGTCGGTAATGGCGTAGCTGAGCAGTTCCAGGAAAGTGATGCCGGGATCGTGCGCGTTGAAATCGGTCCAGAGTTCCGTGGCCAGGTTTTCCAGGTGGCGGATTCCTTCGGCGCGCAGCACCTCGTAATCCAGGCTGGGATGGTCCGGACGTTCTTTCGGTATGACGGGAGTGAGAGACATGTTCGCTTTTTCTTTCGGTTTGTTTATTTGTTGGTTTTCGCCTTTTTGGGCGCATTTCCAGCGGTTGCCCGGGGTTTTGCCACGCTTACCGGGGCGGAAACGGGTGTTTTCGCGGCCGGGCGGGCCTTGCTGCCCGAACTCAGTTTGCCGCCGTTACCCGTCGGTTGCGGACACAATCGTATCATGTTTCCGGGCGACGAAGGAAGTTTTACCGGTTCGGCATCTTTCACGCTGCCCACTATAATCGTTCCGGCCACCAGGATGGAGCGCGCGGTAGACGGGCAGATTTTTCCACTTATGATCCGGCTTTTAGCCCTGGTCACTTCCACAACGGTGTCTTTGTCTGCTATCTGAGTGGTCGCGATTCCCAGGTAAGTTACCGGCCACCCGGCTATATCGACGACCTGCATCCGGATCAGGAATTTTGATGCGTTGGTCAGCGGGTCTACCAGATCGACGTAATCGACGTAGGGCCGTTCTTCGATGAATTGGAGGATGGCGCTGCGCTGCAGTGTGCGCCCGAAGGCTGGCGGATGGAGGGGATCGGCCAGCCAGGGGCTGATATAGTGGGTGAGCTCGGTTTGTAATTGTTCTTTGTAAAACGCTTCATCCACGCCGGGTTGGAAGGCCACGGTGACCAACAAGTCAACTTTTTCGTAGAGCGGATTGAGCACCTGGAGATGCGCCTCTTCTTTTTCGCCGTAAGCCACGCAGAGGTTGGCGCGGGCGGCGAGGAACAGGCGCATGTCGTCGAGGTCGCCCTGGGTAAAACGCGGTTCCGGCCAGGGTTCGCCCTTGCGTATTTTGAGGTCGGGTATAACGGTCACGGTCACGTAGCCGGGCGCGAGTTCGGAAGCTTTGGCAACCGGCCTGTAGCGGGTGTGCTGGATACATTTGGCCGCGGCCACATCGGGGTACCGCTCCAGCAGCAGGTGCTCGTAATCCCATACGGTTACGGCGCGGTCTTTGTGCCGCAGGCGTTCGCTGACGCGGTAATAGAAATCAAGCCCGGCGCTTTCGGGCAGTTTGCCGCCGATGGATTCGAGCGGTTGTTCCACTTTTTTAACGGCGGTGCGGCTTTCCACCAGTTTGGAAATGGTTTCAGCCGGCAGGGGCTGGGCGAGGTGGGCGAGGTCGTTGTCCTGGTTTTTGAAGCGGGCTTGAACTACCTGCGCCCGGATATTGGTCATGGAAGGCAGGGCCTGCACTTTTGTCGGGGCCTCGCCATTGGCGGTATCGGCTTGTTTGGCCGCCGCGCGCAACCAGAAGTATTCCGGGTTGAGCATGGTGTTTTCCTTCACGGCCAGGGTTGGTATGGCAAACTGGATAATACCGCTGCGCGTCAGGCCAAAGGTGTTGTCCCGGATGATCTCACCGGTTTTGAAGGGCAACCAGGTATTGCCGGAGGCTAAGTACGACCAATGAATGACCGGCGCCAGGGCTTCGGGTTGAGGTTCGGTGCCGTCGGCGATCTGGAACAGCAGGGACAGGGCGGCGCCGGGCTGGAGTTCGGATATGCCGATGAAGAGGTTGCCGGGGGCGTAGGGCCTCGGCACGCCGCCCTGTGTTACCGGCAGGGTGTCGTCGGGCATGTAGGGGTAGATCATCTGCACCTTTGGCTCGGTTTCAGGCTTTACCGCTTCGAGCGGGATCCATTTGTGGCCGTTAAAGGAGAGGAGGTGGTAGTATTGATCGATTTTGTCGTTGTCGTCGCCGGTGATGATCTGGGTGGAGCTGTAGTCGAGGCTGATGTTGTTGGTGGCGGGAGTGTAAGGTGGATTGGGGATGGGAGGGGGCGGAGGAGTACTAACGTAAGTGGCTTCCCCATCACCATTAAGATCAAGCGCTAATTGCCCTGCGGCGTATAGAGCATACCAGGTAAGCATTTTTGGATATTCCAAATGCATAAAATCATCTTCCCTCAGGGTAAGCCGGATAAAGCCCCGTTTCAGTGTAGGGCTGTATTTTTCAAATTGTTGGGTTCTGATATCCCGAACCAGGTTTAAAGCATTGATTTTTACTTCAAATTTATCCTGAATGGTATCGTTCTCAATGAGCGGCGTGTAGTTGATCTCATCGTAACTCATGCGCACGTCCATGAGGGAAAGCGTCGCGGCTGTTCCCTGGGCTGCGACCGGCGGGAAGTCAAATTCCACTTTTTTGAACCCGGGCAATTCGAAAATGACTTTTTGTACCGGATTAACCGTCAAATCCGGTACAGTAAGCCTGTAAACCCCGTCGGCATTTGAACGGGTCAATTCAAATACGCCGTCGGCATTTTCAATACTTACGGCCACATTGGTCAGCGGTATGCTGAAAATATCGGAAACTGTTCCCTCGAAGACCCATAGGGCTTTACCTTTTACAGGGATCATTTTGACGTGAACGTCCGAATTATCGTCGAGGTTTACGGTTAAAGGTTCGTACAGCGGGTGTATAAATTTCAGATTGCCGGAAAAAACGACATCGTAAAACCCGGTTTTATCAGAAAACCCGGGAGCGCCCCCGGTTTCGATTTTTACGCCGGACAGCAATGCCCCGTCGATACCGCGCACCGTGCCTTCCACACGACCCTCGGATGGCCGTGATTTGGTGATATGGCCCAGCAACATGACGATGTCGAGCCCTTCCACGTTGGGGTTTGACGGCGGGGTGGCGATCAGGTATTTGCCTGCCGCGGTTTTATGTACAGCCGTTATTTTGTAACCGGTAGTGGCGGCAGGCAGGTGCATCACAAATTCGCCGGCATTGTCGGTGACGGCTTCGTAATAATGCGTTCCGTTGGTGGCAATCACACGAGCCGATGGGAAACGGTCGCCATTTGTACGGCGAATTTTACCTTTGATCTGGTTGGCGGTACCGGAAACGCTTGCGTATCTGAGCGGTTCCATGAATACCTGGTATTGATGTGTGCTCGCGGCGCCGGCTATTGGTAAGTCTTCAAAACCGGGATATTTTATTGTAATACCGGCAGGGCCCGTAAAACCCGTTATTGTGGCAACATTGCCGGAAACCGTGAAGGTTACAGGCGCGCCTCCACTGGTAAATATTATTTTAAGATCGGCTGCCAACACGGACACGTTTGTAAAAGTAATTTGCACATTATCAGTTGGCGCTCCGGTGCCTGGAGGGGATATTACCGGGGCATTTGGCAGCATGATGACCTCAAAATCCGTA
>CALEYM010000368.1 GCA_937926185.1 uncultured Bacteroidota bacterium
GGTCTGGAAGTTACGAGACGCTCGGAACGCGCATCAAAACGTTCGCAAGTTTCAATCCTTCTTATAACTGGAAATGGTCTGGAAGTTGAGGCTTTTGGTCACCCGATCCGGAAGAGCGTGAGTTTCAATCCTTCTTATAACTGGAAATGGTCTGGAAGCCGGTGTTGTTGCCGAAATTAATATTATGGTTATAAGTTTCAATCCTTCTTATAACTGGAAATGGTCTGGAAGTCGTATCCAGATGCAAATATATGTTTTTCAAAACATTACATTGATTTACCAAACCAATAAAATTAATAATCAACAGGTCAAAGAACGTCGGTTTTAGGGAATTTTGGACAGGTTTGCGGAAACCTAACATCTTGTCTGTCATTTTTTTATACCGGGTTTTTAGGCTTACCGCAATAAATTGTGACCCGGAAAACAGGTTATTGAGTACAAATATTCCGGTAGGTGCAATGTATACATCTTTTACGATATTTTGTAGCTACCGGGTACTTGTTTTTTTCAATGATTTCCCGGATAGCTTTGGCGGATGTTTGCACGGCTTGAATTTCTGCCCGCGAAACAGGCACTTCCAGCAGATGGTTTTTGCTTCGGGTGTACACCAAAAAGCCCCGGCTCACTGGAAGTTTGAAATTCGACTCAATCAGCCAGGCGTAGCAGGCCAATTGGGTTCGGTAGGTTTCGTACAATTTACCCTCATAACGGGCGAACTTATAATCAAGGGGCGCCATCGTGCCGTCGTTCAGCCAGAGTACCTCGTCTATTTCGCCACGCAGCAGGTCGTTGGTCAGATATTGATTGACCCGTTTGTCCGTCACGCCGATCCGGCGACGCAGATACTCCGTGTTTTGCGAGGCTTTGATTTCGTGCACTTCCCGCCCTTTCATCACTTTGAATTCCTTTTCTTCATATTGTGGAATACGTAACACATATTCAAAGTACGTGAAACGGGGACAGTACATATACTCAATAATAAGTGACGGCGTAATGGAAAAATTCGTCATTGATTGTTCGTCATTATGTCATTTATCATTACGTCATTGGTCATTAAAAAAACAAGGCGAGCACTTCGTCCGACACTAATTTCTTATCGAAAGCCTGTCCGAGCAGCACGGTCTGTTGTAATTCGCCTTTACTCATCGGGAAAATGTACACTTTGTCGGTCGATTCGTCTATTTCAGGTTGTATTTGCAGTTCCAGTTTGTCTTTCTCGTGCGCGTCGAGGGTACCGAGAAACACGCTGTACTGTACGCGGTACAGCCCGGCCTGTTTGCAGAATTTGGCCACGCGGTTACGCGCGCGGTCGTTTTCAATGTCGTAAAGCACCCAGGTGATCATAATTGCTGAATATCGATATCAGGATCGGGCAGGTCGTCGCCCGAAACGCCGGTGAGCAATTCCTGCGCCAGCCGGTGCGCGTCGAGCAGCAGGACAGTGGCGCGGGTACGGTTGCGCCCGCGGTAACGGATAATGTCGTTTTCAAGGTACTCGTTATACGCTTCCATCAGTAACACTTTACCCTCTTTGTTCAAACTGAACCCGCCGGTGATGGCGTCGGTATGACCCAGGTTCACCTTTTTACCCGAAAACAGGGTAAATACCACCTTGTCGGCCCAACAGCGGTAGGGCTCAATGAAATCGTACACCAGGCTCTTGTGGTTGTAATCGTCGCGGTGCATAAAACCGGAATAAGGGTCCAGCCCGGCTAACATCAGCGCCTTTTCCACCCGGGCATACAACACGCCGTAGGCATAGTTCAGAAAAGCGTTGAAAACATCCTGGGCCGGGCGGTTGCTGCGGCCTGCAAATTGCCAGTTCTTCGGCAACACAAAACTCACCGCCTCGAAGTACAGTCGGCCGGCCGTACCTTCCCAACCCTGGAGCGACAGACCCGTTTCCGCCGTTAGCCGCCCCGCGACGCCGGCGATCTGTGCGCGCATCTGTTCGATACGATCCACGCGGTCGGTCAGGTAACCGGTGTGTTGGGCGCGGTGTTTTTTCAGGTCGCGAATAAAATCGGCCTGGCGCTCCAGTTTCGTACAAAGCCAGTCCTTCACATACCGCAGCCCGCGTTCATCGTTGGCGGCTTCCGACTGCCGCTTGCGGATCAGCGTGGTACTCCCCAGCTTCGAATGCCACACCCGGCCCAGCGGCGCCCCGTCGTTCTCCAGAAACACGATATCCACATTATGCATCAGTGCCAGCCGCACGGCATCCGACGACAAAGCCGTGCCCCGGCTCATCCAGATGCTCTTCACCTTGTGCGCCGCCACCGGCCGCGACGACCATGAGCCGTCGTCCTGCTTTTTACGCACGTCGAACATGGCGTCTTTGACATGGAGATAGGTGCCGTAAGAGTTGAGGTGGAGTTGCATATTTGAAAGGTTAGCGGGCTTCGGGTTAACGGGTTTGGGGTCGCTATTGATTTTGGGTTATTATATTTGTTGTATAGTACCAAATCCTCGCGACACGGCTTTACCCAAGCCGATATAATCCGGCAGCACCGCGTTCGCCGTAAACGAGCCGGGAAATCCCATCAGTTGTGTATCCTTGTACCCCGTCAGCACCGGTTCCTCCGGCCGCACCACCGTCATTACCCGTACTTCCGGTGGTAAAAACAAACCCGCTCCTTTGAAAAAACTCAGGATATGCCCTGTCAGGATACGACCCAGGAAACCCCGGCGTTCCTCCGGCGCCATATTGCGGTACTCGGGGTAGCCCTCCTGGTTGAGCGGCAGCCACAAGGTGCCGAACCGGTAATCCACCAGCCCCTCCCCCACGCCGACCGCCGTGTTCTTAAATACAATGTCGCGCTCGAACACCGGATACTCCCGGTTGTCTATTTTTATCGCCTTCATCTGAAAAAACAACTCCGCCAGCAACTTTGCACCTTCCCCCAGCCCGACCAGCATAGGCACGCGCTCCACTACCTTGTACTGCACCAATGGATACGCGTAACGCAAACGCCCGTCTTCCAAATGATTGTGCAACAACGGCGAATGCTCGCGAAACAAATTGCCGAAGTAGCCGCGGAGCTTGTGGGCGTCGCGGGGGGAGAGGCGGATTTCGGGGAAGCGAATCGCAACCATATCCAGATTGATCGTAAAAGAAGGAGGATTTATAGACATAATGAAAAAATTTGATCATCACTAACTGACGATTTCTCCCGAATGAAGCCAGTTTCTATGTCGTAATGTTCAGGTAAGGCTAATTTTATGTACTCATTCAATTCAGACAAATGATTTGTATAGAATTTTGGCACAGCAATAATGCGTTGATTAAAATCTTTTTTAAAATCCCTGTCAAACTCTGTTTTACTCATTTCACCGTTTTGCCGACGCTCGAAAGCGGTCTTAACTTCGAAGGCCCGACTATCACAGAGCACAAATACGGACGTAGTGTTCGGTGTCTCTTTGATAACCTGAAATTCTTTATCCAAATCCCCATACCGCAATTCTTTCATTGCCTTAAAAACCGTAATTGATTCGTCATAACCTTTGATACTTGATTCCCGAAAATAATCTGTGACCAATTGCAAATAATCGGCTTCCAGGATTTCTGATTTATTTGATAAAGCCGCCCGTGATTGATCATATGTGGTACGACTATAAATCCGTTCACAATCCTTCAAATCCACAATAAAAAGTGGTTTATGAGGCTCCATCGGGTTAAGTGGGTTTGCTTGCCGATTAATTCGCCCGGCAACTTGTATTATGGAGTCTATCGGCCCTAAATCCCGAAAACCCATGTCGAAATCAAGGTCTACTCCGGCCTCAACCACTTGAGTCGCGACGAGGGTAGGCTTCTCACCGGCATCCAAATCTTTTTTTATTTTCCTGATTCGTTCCATTCGGTGTACAGGAACAATGTTGGTCGACAGGTAGTAAACCGGGTTTAGCAGATTTTTTTCTTTTACAAAATTTCTCAGGATTTTGAATAACGCTATGCTGCGCATGACTTTGTTCACTACTACAAGACATGAATGGCCCGGGTGCCAATGTTTGGAAAACACTTGTTCCAAAAACGTCTTTTCCTGATTTTCTTTTCCAAAATCATGCTCAAGCAGCGGGATCACTTTGGTACGCTTATATTGCGTGTAAATTCCTTCATGATCGTCAAGTAGTTCTTCCGGGGTACAGTCAGTTTTGGAAATGCCGTCATTCACAAGGATTTTCTCAAATGCTAACCGCATAATTTCAGGCTTGGTAGCGGTCATCATCAAAACACGGGTATTCAGAAAACGAGTCAAATAAAATAGTGCCGCACCAACTACAGGGAGCAGGTCGAGTCGAAGGGTTTGCACTTCATCCAGGATGAGAATACTATCAGCAAAATGGTTGAATTTTTTTAGCAGTTTGTTTCGGCTACCAATTAGTGTGTGTAGCAATTGTACAAAGGAGGTTATTACAATGTCACTCTGCCAGGTGTCAAGTGCCATGGCTTTTTGGTTATAATTTGGTTCGTTCCCATCAAAATTGTGGTTGAGTTTTCCTGTACCGAATACATCAGCGTATTGATAATGCGCTAATACTTCTACATCCGATTCCTGAAATACATTTTTATAAACTTCAAAACTCTGTTCGATAATATTGATGAACGGCAATGCATAAATGATTTGTCCACGACGTAAATTCGGCACTTTATCGCGGAGTTGCAGTGCAAAATCAAGCGCAGTCAGGGTTTTTCCCACGCCTGTCGGAGCAGTAAGGGTAAAGAGGCGCTTATTTTCTAAATCAAGTTCATTTAGCCGGTTAACGACTGTTTGGCGTACCCGGTTACGAAGTTCATTTTTTGATTCGGAGAGAAAATGCCCGACTGCAAATGGATCAAGTCTTGACCTGGAATGAACCGGTGTTTCCGACGCATCCAATTTGTCTGCTTCAATGAGCAAAGAGAACAAATAATTGATTTGAAAATAATGCCCTATACGTGCTTCCTTTGGATAAAACTGCCGAAATGCCCGCTCAAAATCGCGTTCAGCGGGGAAACGTAACCATTTTCCCAAATCGGATTCGTTCATTTCAGCAGCAATTTGCGCTAAATCCTCTATTAGACTTTTCAGTTGTTTTTGAAAAATATTTGCCTATTCTCCGTTCACGTCCGCTATTATGTTGATGTTGTCAAA
>CALEYM010000369.1 GCA_937926185.1 uncultured Bacteroidota bacterium
AGAGGGTTTAGAGGGTTTAGAGGGTTTAGAGGGTTTATGAGGTTTAGAGGGTTTAGAAATCAGGGTGGGGTTGGGCGGGGTCGGGTTGTGCCGAACTGTAGGGACACGCCTACCCCAAAGGCCATGCCTGAGCCCCACGGAACCGTTTCTGCAGCCGGTCGAACCCGGAAACTCAGGTCGTCGCTCACGTCGAAGCGCGACAAGTGCGCGTCCACAAAAGCTTCCGTGGCAGTCAGAACGTAGGCTAAACCCAGCACAAGGGAAGTTTGTTCAAAATACCGTTTCCAGGTATCACGGTAGCTTTTCAAACTGGTAGCATCCATAAAAATGTATGGCGCTTCTGTCGGGTTTGTATTGTCGTCCTCATCCACCAACCATTTGTAGTTGTCGCGCAGTTCGGCGTATTGCCGGTAATTTCTGATTTCAAAATAAGTGGCGGCGCCCAATGCGCCATAAACAAAAGGCAACTTCCACCAACTTTTATTGTAGGCCTGTCCGGCGCCCGGCAGCGCCAGCGACAAATAGGCCGCCGTGCGCGGGTTAGGGTAATCCTTGGTAAAAATCCGGCGGATAAAGCCTGGTTTTCGCACACTGGCGCCCGTTTTGGAAGCAGCAGTATAAGCCGCGGTGTCCAATACGGGCGCCAGCGTATCGGGCGTTTGCGCATTTAAAAAAGCGCCTAAAAAGAAACAAAAATAAAAGACTTGTTTGCGCATCGGATAAAATAACGCTGCAACTAAAAAATCGTTGCTCGTGGCCGGCGTGGTACGGGGTTGTGTAAAAAGTCGATACGCCGGAATTAGTTGATAACATTGCCAAATATTATTCGATTCCCGTGCAGACTTTCCAGGTTTTTAAAACCTGAAAAGTCTAAAACCGCGACGCAATCAAAACAATATTTCGCTCAATAATTAAGGCATCTTGATACACGACTTTTGGCGAACCCCGCCAGTGCCTACTGCCTACTGTTGAATATCCCCCGCATTCCGCAGCGCAATTTCCTTCAGGTTAAAATCCGTCACAATGGCGGTAATAGTAACCGCGCCGGAAGGCACCGGCAGGCCGGAAAAGGCCGCTCCATTAGCGGTAAACAACACAATATTCCCGGTGCCATCATTCACCGTTTTACTGCCGCCCAGTGTAGAACCGCCGGTGATCGTGGCATTCTTGACCCGTACCAGCGTGCTTTCCCAGGCATCGAAGTTGGCGTTGATCTCGGCAACCGTTGCTTCGCGCGGCGTCACGCTTTTACCCGAACCCATGATCTGCGCGTTTTCCAGCGGTACGTTATTTATCTGCCGCAGGCCGTTGAACTCGCTGATCTCCTGGTTGGACACGTTGACCTCTATTTCGTCGCCCAATTCAAAGCAGTGGGTGGCCTGGAAACGCACGACAATACCCGCTGTGCCATCCTGAATATATAAGTTTCTGTTATTCAGGTTGTTGCTCAGGCGGTCGGAAATGACAATACCTTTGATCTTCAGTCCGGCCGGCGCGCTGGTGGTGGTGCCGGTGTACAAGGCGCGGATGGCGCTTATGTCTGTCAGGGTACCGCTTACCGGCCCGCCCGAACTGCCGCAGCGGTTGCCCGTCATATTCACGTCGTCCTGGTTGCGGATGTACAATTGATAGTCGTTGCCGTATTTGCCCAATACGCCGGTCAGCGTGCCATTGCCCGTGGGTGTGCGGGCAGAGGCGAAATCGGCAAAGCCGCTGGTACGCAGGATGATCTCGTTGCCGCTGCAATCTTCCAGTATCCGGTTCAGGCTATACTGTGTCACGGCGTCCGCGTAGGTACGGCCGGCGTCGCAGTATACGAATTGTACATTTTCCAGTTTGATCAGGGTGCTCAGCATAGCGTCGGATACTTGTTTGACGCCTACCGTTTTTGGCGCCGGCGGATCGCTGATAGGGCCTTTTACTACCTTGTTGCGTACCTGCAACTCGGTGAGCCCCACACCGCTGGGAACGCCGTTTTCGAAAATCAGCGATCCGGTCAGTTGTGGCAGGCCGTTATAGTCGGTGAGTAGCAGGTCTTTGCAATAAATGTACATGGTGCGGCCAACCGGCAACTGGTTGTACAGGAAGCCGTCGTTGAATTTGATCTCGATTCCGCCCGATGCGTCCTGAATGACCAGGGTTTTGTAGTAGTTGCCCGAACGGTCGTCCATTACCACCTGGCCGCCGATGATGAGGTCTTCGGTAATTTTATCGAAACCGCCTTCGGTAACGTGCAGTTTTTTCAGTTCTGCAATCGTCGTATTCGGCGTTACGTTTACCGGTTCGCCGCCGGTGGGCGGTTCGTCGAAGTCTTTTTTAACGCAGGAAACGACGCCGGCCAGCAGCAAGATGGAAAAAAGGGAGAGCAGATGAAAGTGCTTATTGAACAAGCGCATATTTTATATTTTAGGTTGGTGTTTAAAATTTGTTGATTTGTTGATTTGTTGATTTGAGAGACCCAGCGCTTGGGCACTCAAATCAACAAATCAACAAACTAAATCCGCAGGGACAAGCTGATAAAATAGTTTGTCCCCGGCGCATAAGTGATCTGGTTGGTATAAAGCCGCACGTCGGTCAGGTCGTTGCGATAGGCATTTCGGTAGGCATCGCGGCCCGACGTGACGATGTTGAGGTTATTCAGGATATTATTCACGCCTACGTTCAGATAAACGAAATAGTTGTCTCTGATCCGCCAGGATTTGCCGCCGAAGAAGTCGACGGTAATGGCTGCGGGCGCTTTTTGCTGGTCGATGATCAGGCGCCATATCTCCGAGCCGCGTTCGAAGGGTTCTACAAAACCGGCGGTGCGGCGGGTGGCGTCGAACAGGTACCAGAAATTGTCGGCCCAGTTGGCCGAGAGTGTGGCGAACCAGAATCGCCGGCTTTCGTACCGCACGCCCACGGTGGCGGTTGTCTGCGGCGTACGCGGCACGTAGAAGTTTTTCTGATAAACAGTCACCCCGTTGAGCACCGTTTCGCCGGTGTTATCCAGGGTAAGGAATAGTTCCGGCCGGGAGGTATAAATGTATCGTCCCAAATTTGTGGCCGCGCTGAAAGTCCAGCCGATAATGGGTTTTGCCTCGATGGCAAATTCGACGCCCGCGTGCTCGCGGTCGATGCCCTGCTGCAGCACCGAGCCGAAGATGCCCTGGGCGGGTACGTACACTAAATAGTTGTCGTACTCTCCTTTGAATTGGGTGAAGTACCCGGTCAGCCGGGCGCGGTAGCGGGGCGCCCGCCATTGATATCCGCCTTCGATGCTGGAGATTTTATACGGATTGGCGCCATCGAGAGACTGGTTGCGGATGCGCGGCGACAGGAACAGGTCGCGGAACAGGGGCGCGCGGGTTCCGTAAAGGCCGTTGGCGTACAGAAAATGCCGGCCACTGAGTTTGTATGTAACGCCTGCCTTCAGACTGTGGGTGTTGAACAGGTGTTTTTTAGAATCGCCGAGGGAGGATTCGGGGAAACGCCCGTTTTGCATGTGGCCGGTACGCCAGAATTCGGTGAAACGGTTCTCGGCAGCGGCAAAAACGCTGAAGCGTCGCAGGTCGCCGCGTACCTGGAGCCAGATACCGGCTTTGCGGATATTCTCATCGTAGTCGTAGCCGTAGGTTTCGCCTTCTTTTACGATGCGGTTGAGGGTGCGGAGATCGTTGTCGCGCGCGGTGGGGTTGGCGGGCTGATCCTGCTGGGCGAAGCGGTCCCAGTCGACGATAAAATCGCCGCCGAGGAGGTCGTCCGCGGTTTTAAAGTTCCGGCCCAGGTAGTATTGGTAGTTGGCGCCGCCGGTGAGGGCGAAGCGGGTGCTGAGGGTTTGGCGCAGCAGGGCGTTGAAGCCTGCTTCTTTGCTGTCGCTGCGAAAATCGGCCACCACGTATTGCGAGCGTTTGCCGGTCACCGAGTTGCCGGCAATGCCGTTGGCGTTTTGGATGGTTTCGGTATTGATGGTGTTGGCCTCCCACATAGCCGCCCAGTTGATCTGGCGCAGCGATTCGTTTTGCCGCAGTTCCTCCGCCCAGGCTGCTGCCAATTCGGGGTCTTCGATGGCAGACGGCAGGCGGCGGTTGTAGTCGGGTTCCGGGCTGTAGCCGTTGAACCAGTCCGGGCGGGTCAGGCCGTTTTCGCCGGCCTGGACGAAAGCAGCGATCTGTACATTGGTGCCCTGGCTGGGTTTCCAGTCGTAGCGCAGGATGCCAAAAGGTTGGTGGCTGTGGCTGACGTAGGCGTTGCGTTTGTCGCCGTTCCAGTAGCCCCAGTTGGGGTTGTAGCGGGTGGTGCCGGCCAGGTCGTACATTTCCTGGAAGGTATCGGCGTTGCGGCCGCGGCTGTTTGGCGAACCCAGCAAGGTAAAGTTCAGGCTGTGTTTTTCGCCGAATTTTTTGTCGACCGACAGGAAGTAGGCGTATCCGTCGAAAAAAGTGCCATCGTACCAACCTTCCTGTGCCCAACGGCGGCTGGCTGACAGGGAAACGGCCCAGCCGCCGGGCATCAGTCCGGTGCTCGCGGTGAGCATCGCGCGATGTCGGTAGGCGCGGTTGCTGATAGCGTAGGAGGCGCGGATCTGTTTGCGCTGGCTACTGGCGCGGGTGTCGATATTGGTGGCGCCGCCGAGTTCGGTGAAGGTGTAATCGGCCGGATTCAGTCCGACGGCGGTTTCCCGGTTGCGCAGCACGTCGTTGAGGCCGCCAAATTCGCCGAAAAAAGCAAGCCCCGATTCCGGGTCGTTGATGTTGATCCCGTTCAGGAATACCGGGAAAAATTCGCCGTCGTAGCCGCGTTCGCGAAAGCGGAAAACGAACCAGCCGAAGTTGGAAACGTTTTGAAAAACGTCGCGGGAGGCGTTCAGCAGGCCGCCCACCTCTCCGAAGCTCTCATCGCTGGCATCGCCCTCGTCGAGCGTGATGGTTGGGATGTCGCCTACGTTTGTCGCCACGGATGCCGGGTCGCGGGTCAGGGTAATGGACAGGTTCAGTTCCTGGCCGGCCTTTACGCCCGTTTGTTGTTCGAATGGCAGAAACCCGGCACGGGTGATCACGAGGGTGTAATCGCCCGCGGGTACGTCGTACAGGACGAATCGGCCCCGGTTGTCGGTTGCGGCGAAGATGCCCGTTTGGGCCAGCACAACGGAGGCGTCCACGACGGGCGCGTTGTTTTCCTGATCCGTTATAGTCCCGCGGACCGTAGCCGTTTGCGCGCTTGCTGTCTGTGCAAACAGGAACAGCAGACAGGGAAAAAAGAATTGTCGAAACATTCAGTGAAACAGATGAGTTGGGTTTGAGTGTGTTGGACGTTGACATGAAAACAACGGCGGGGGCCAACATAAGCGCGTAAAGGTAACAAAGCCCCCGTTACCGGAAGCAAGGAACAAATGCAAATTAATTGCAAAGCCCGCGACGAATGCCGGGCAAATCCTGTTCCTTTGCCTTTTCTTAGGTTAGCCGAACTATTCCTGTTTGAATTGATATGAAAAACTTCATTGCTGTCATTACCACACTTTTTCTTTCCCTCCATCTCTTTGCCCAAAAAGGCGAATTTAAAATAGCCGCTATCGGGTTTTATAATCTTGAAAACCTGTTCGATACGATCGACAGCCCCACTACGAACGACGCCGATTTTCTGCCCGGCGGACGGCTGCACTGGAATTCGGAAAAATACTGGTCGAAACAAGGGAATCTGGCTAAAGTGATCAGCCAGTTGGGTACCGAAAGAACGCCCGACGGCCTGGCGTTGTTGGGCGTTTGTGAAATCGAAAACCGCTCGGTTTTGGAAGACCTCGTGGCGCAACCCCTGCTCAAAAGCCGCAATTACCAAATCGTGCACTACGAATCGCCCGACGAGCGGGGAATCGATGTCGGGCTGTTGTATCAACCCAAATATTTCACTGTCACCGGCTCCAAATCCATCCCGGTTTACCTGTTCGAGAAAGACAGCGCGCGCGATTATACCCGCGACGTGCTGTATGTAAGCGGTCAGTTCGACGGCGAACCCCTGCACGTGCTGGTCAACCACTGGCCATCGCGCAGTGGCGGCGAAAGCGCCTCCGCCTGGCGTCGCGCCGAGGCAGCCCGAATGTGCCGTCAGGTAGTGGACAGCCTCACTGCCCTCGACCCCAACGCCAAGATCATTGTTATGGGCGACCTGAACGACGACCCCAACAACAAAAGCCTGACCCAGGTGCTGCGCGCCGTGCGCAGTACGGATAAGATGAAGGCCGGGGAAATGTATAACCCGATGTACGACCTGTTTATGACCGGCGAAGGTACGCTGGCTTACCGCGACGCCTGGAATTTGTTCGACCAGATGGTGCTGTCCAGGGGCCTGGTGTGGAAAAAAGCCGGCGGCTGGCAGTTTTTCAAACCCGTCGTATTCCGCCGGCCCTGGTTGTTCCAGGAAGAAGGCGCGTTCAGGGGGTATCCGTTGCGGACCTTTGTGGGGGATATTTTTTTAAACGGCTACAGCGACCACTTGCCGGTGTATACGCTGCTCATCAAGAAAAAGTGATTTACGATTAAAGTGCCCTCTATAAAGTTGGGCACAACCATTTTTTCGGATACCCCAATCGTAAATCGTAAATCCAAAATTGCATCATTCCCCCAACAATAAAGTTGCTTCCACTTCCTCCGGGCTTGTCTTGAACATTTTGATGACTTTCACCTCGTACCCACCCACCTGGATCACATCGCCTTCCTCCGGAATACGGTCGCTGGTTTTCAGCAGCAGCCCGGCAAGGGTTTCATAGTCATCGTCGAGGGGGAATTCCACGGGTAATGACTCGTTGATCCTGTCGAGGTTGGTCTGGGCAATAATTCGCCAGGTTTTTTCGCCGGTTTTGACCACGGCGGGCGCTTCCTGGTCGTGTTCGTCCTGGATTTCACCGACCAGTTCTTCGATGATGTCTTCCATGGTTACCAGACCCACCGTGCCGCCAAATTCATTGGTGACTACCGCGATTTGCCGGCGTTCTTTCTGGAATTGCCGGAGCAGTTGCACCACTTTTTTATTCAGATGGACGTACAATACCGGCCGCATCAGTTCGCGCAGGGTTTTGCCGTTTTTCTCCATGGCGGCTACCAGCAGGTCCTTGGCCACCACGAAACCGACGATCTGATCCAGGGAGTCTTCATAAACGGGGTAGCGGGAATACCCCTCGCGCAGGGCAAAGGAAATAGCGTCCTGCAGGGGCATATCTGCTTCCATACCGATGATCTGGGTGCGTGGCGTGTAAATTTGTTTTACCAAACGATCGTCAAAATCAAACACATTCTGGATCAGCTCCCGTTCGGAAGCCTGGATGGCGCCCCCTTCGGCGCTTTCGGAAATGATCATTTTTAACTCCTCTTCCGAGTGTATTTCCGCGTGTGGCACGGGTTGTATGCCGATCATTTTCAACAGCACGTTGGCCAGGCCGTTGAGCAGCCAGATAAAGGGGCGAAAAATGAAGTAAAACGCCTTGAGCGGCCAGGCTACCCACAAGGTGGTTTTAGTGGGGAAACGAATGGCCAGCGACTTGGGCGCCAGCTCGCCGAATACGATATGCAATACCGTGATGACGGCAAAAGCGATAGGCAGGGAAATCTTGTGCGCCAGTTCGGGATCGGGATGCATACCCATCAGCGCCATAACCTTGAGGATTATGGCGCCCACTACCGGTTCGCCAATCCAGCCCAGGCCAAGGCTTGCCAGGGTGATGCCTAATTGGGTGGCAGCGAGATAGCTGTCGAGATTCAGAACGACGCTCTCCGCTACGCGGGCCATCATATTGTCTTGCGAGCGCACCTGGATTTGGGATACACGCACTTTCACAATGGCAAATTCGGCGGCTACAAAAAAACCGTTTAGCAATACGAGGAAAAGGGTAAGGAGGATATCAAATATCATATATGACCGGCCTTGGCCGATTACGTGAGCAATGGTATTGCGGGCAAAGGTACGGATTATGTCTTCATCCTGATGAGGCTTTTGGTCTGTTTCAATTGAACAAGCAGCGCCGACTGATTTTCACGCCGTCAAACTGACGGCGTTACCGGCGGTACACCCGTACCCGGAAATAACCGCTGTCGATAATCGTCATCGGGCCGGCCCCGCTCAGCAACAAACCGGAAAACTGACCGAAGATGGTATCGTTGCGAAAACCGAGCACTTCTACCAGCAGGTCTTCGCTCACCTCGTTGGAAACGCCGGTGTAGTTGAACGTGTCTGCCTGGCTGAACTCCACGCCGCCCCAGGAAAAGTCCTTGAACTGGAGTTTGGCGTGCGCCGGGGTGTAAGGAAATTCCCCGTTTTCTTCGTCGAACTCGAAGCCCAGCGCTATGCCGTAGCGCGGCTGAGGGCCGCTTTCCTGCCGGATGATCTCCACGTAACCGCGCCGAAAATCGTACCAGTTGCTCAGGGTGTCCAGTTCTTTATTGGTTAGGCCGCCCCTTTGAATGAATCCGATACGACCAAGCCGCATGGGAGCGGTCAGTTTCAGTTTCTGTTGCTTGAATTGACAGGAAATGCCTTGCAGGGGTTTTTCCGGGAGAAACCCATTTGAGCATAATATGGACAGGATAAACAGGATCAGCATGATGCATCCGCTTACGATTCAGTCTTTTTAGTGCTTGGATTTGGTCGATTGATCCGCACCAATACGTTTAACCAACATATCAATTTATCTTTTCTAAAGATTCTTCTAACGTCTTAATGCGTGCAAGGCCATCCGATAACTTCTTCCGTTCATTTTCGATGATGTGAGGAGGCGCGCTTTTTACAAAACGCTCATTAGCTAATTTTGCCTCAACGGATTTCACGAAGCCACGCTGATATTCTAATTCTTTTAAGATTTTCTCTTTTTCAGCAGCAGTATCAACTGCAAAATCAAAAGTTGTATTTTCAGGTTTAGGCAAGAAATAATACTGTTCAGAGCCAGAAACGAATTGAATACTGTTAGGAGGGGCAGAATCGGTCAATTCTACGGATGAAGTATGTGCCAGTTTGGCCACAATATTTCCTGAACCAGTTATTTCATATAATTTTTTTGCAGAATCAGTATTCTGAACAAACAATTGCCACTCCTCTTTGGGTTTAATTTGATATTGGTTTCGTATATCGCGTGAAGCAGAAACGACATTTGTATATGCATTCATTCGATCAATAATTTCATTTTCAATGATACCATTGGATTTAGGGTATTGCTGCATCATACAATCCTGCCCGGCGGCGCGCTCGCGCAACTGATGCCATATTTCCTCCGTAATAAACGGCATGAAAGGGTGCAGGGCCACCATCAGGTCGGCGTACAGGTCGAGCGTGGCCTCGTAAGTAACCCGGTCGATGGGTTTTTCGAAGCCGGGTTTGATCATTTCGAGGTACCAGGAGCAGAAATCGTCCCAAATGAGGCCGTACAGCGCCAGCAGCGCCTCGCTCAGGCGGAAGGAGCGGAAATTGGCGTCCACTTCGCCCAGCGTCTGTTTGAATTTTTCGCGCATCCACTGCACGGCCAGCGCGTTTTTGCGGGCTTCGTCGGTGTTTTCGGCGCTGTCGCTCACTTGCCAGCCCTTCACGAGGCGCAGGGCGTTCCAGAGTTTGTTGCAGAAGTTTCGGCCGTTTTCGCAGAGTTTATCGTCGAATAAAATATCTCCGCCGGCGGCGGCGCTCGACATCAGGCCGTAGCGTACGCCGTCGGCGCCGTAATCGTCGAGCAGTTTCAGGGCGTCGGGCGAGTTGCCGAGCGATTTGGACATTTTACGCCTTTTTTGGTCGCGCACCATGCCGGTAAAATACACGGCCTGGAACGGGCGCTGCCCCATGTACTCGTAGCCGGCCATGATCATGCGGGCCACCCAAAAGAAAATAATATCCCAGCCGGTAACGAGCACCGAGGTGGGGTAGTAGTATTTGATCTCGCCGTCGGGCTGGCTGAACCCGTCGAACACGCTGATGGGCCAGAGCCAGGAGGAGGCCCAGGTATCGAGCACATCCTCGTCCTGCCGCAGGTCGTTGATGCTCAGTTGTTTGTTTCCGGTGGCTTCACGGGCCTGTTCGAGGGCTTCTTCGGCTGTTTCGGCCACGAAAATGTGGGTCTCCTTGTACAGCCCGTCGGATTTGAGGTACCAGGCGGGTATACGTTGTCCCCACCACAGCTGGCGGGAGATGCACCAGTCGCGCAGGTTTTCCATCCAGTTGCGGTACAGGTTCTGGAAATGGTCGGGAAAAAACTGCACTTCGCGGTCCAGCACGGCGCGCAGGGCAGGCTCGCCCAGTTCGCTCATGCGCACGAACCACTGGAGCGACAGTTTGGGCTCCACCACCGAGTTGGTGCGTTCCGAGCGGCCGATCTTGGTGCGGTAATCTTCGATTTTCACCAGGTGACCGCTGGCTTCCAGGGCGGGTTTTACATGTTTGCGGGCGGCAAAGCGGTCCATGCCCACGATGGGTGCGTAGGCGCACTGGCTGTTCAGCCGGCCGTCGTCGTCGATGGTATCGATGATAGGCAGGTTGAACCGTTGGCCAATCTCGTAGTCGTTCGGGTCGTGAGCCGGCGTGATCTTGAGCGCGCCGGTGCCGAACTCCACGTCCACGTATTCGTCGGCAATCACCGGGATGGGCCGGTCGATGAGGGGTATGAGCACGTTTTTGCCCACCAGGTGGCTGTAGCGCGGGTCTTTGGGATGCACGGCCACGGCCACATCGGCGAAGATCGTTTCGGGGCGTTGTGTGGCAATTACAATTCCTTCGGTAGCCGATCCTTCCAGCAGGTATTTGATATGGAAGAGTTCCGATTGTTCCTCGTTGTACAACACTTCCTCGTTCGAGAGCACGGTTTTGGCCTCGGGGTCCCAGTTGACCATACGCAGACCGCGGTACAGTTTGCCCTTGCGGTACAGGTCGACGAACACGCGGATGACGTCGTTATAATAACTGGGATCCATGGTAAACGCGGTGCGTTCCCAGTCGCAGGAGGCGCCCAGGCGGCGCAGTTGTTGCAGGATGATGCCGCCGTATTTGTCTTTCCATTGGTAGGCGTATTCCATGAACTGCTCGCGGCTGAGGTCGGCCTTGCGCAGTTTTTTCTCCTCGCGCAGCCAGCGCACCACCTTGGCTTCCGTGGCGATGGAAGCATGGTCGGTGCCCGGTACCCAGCAGGCGTTTTTGCCGTCGAGGCGAGCCTTGCGGATGAGGATGTCCTGGATGGTGTTGTTCAGCATGTGCCCCATGTGCAACACGTCGGTGACATTGGGCGGGGGGATCACA
>CALEYM010000370.1 GCA_937926185.1 uncultured Bacteroidota bacterium
CCTCATCATCACTCATCGCTCATCACTCATCACTCATCACTCATCACTCATCACTCATAACTCATCACTTCAAACCACTTCCTCCGCCAATTCCGTCATCTTCAGATAATACTGCACATTCTCGGTCATCACGATATCGAGGGGGAGGTATTGCAGCTTTTCCACCTCTTTTTTGAGCACGAGGTGGTTGAACAGGTTGACAATACTGAGAAATCCCTGCCGGACCGGATTTTGATTGATCAGGAAATCGATCACGTTATTGTAGAGGAACTGAACATTCGGCTCGATCAGGTCAAAGCCGACCATTTTGATATGTTGCGACTGCCGGAGGCTGATCAGACATTCGGCCAGGCGCCAGGCGCGCGAATTGGTGACAAAGATGCCGCTGAGATTGGGCGTTTCTGCCAGCAGCCGGCCCGTGTAGGCTTGCATGCGTTCGGGCGAATCGAAGTCTTCGAAGGATTGTTCGAGCACCTGGATTTTTCGCTCCGGCACGCTGGCAAAAAAGTCGCGGAAACCTTGTTCTTTGCTCACTAAGTGCAGGGCATTGAACACTTCTTTTTCCAGGTGCAGTACCAGTACCGTGTCGCCCTTTTCAATGCCAAAATTGAGGAGTTTGCCGGCCAGTACGCCGCTATGGTAAGAATCCTGGCCGATATAACAGACGAACGAATCGTCTTTGCGGGCAATTTCAGTGTTGAATAATGAATATGGTATATGTTCGCGGTGGCAGGCATCGAGAAAACGGGTGGCTTCCAGCAGGAACAACGCCGGCACCACCACGCCATCGGGATGTTCTTCCAGCACTCTTTTGGCGTTTTCGGTAAAACTGTTGCGCTCAAAAATATCGAAGTAATAAATGCTTACCTGAACGCCGTAGTGCTCCACCGCTTTGGCCGCCCGTTGAATACCTTCGTGCGGCTGGCGCCAGAAGGGGTCGAGGGTGGGGTCGGGTACCAGCGCCGCGATACGCACCGGACGGGCCGAAGAAGCCAGCCGGCTGGCAATGATATTGGGCTGGTAACCCAGTTCCGCCACCACCTCCAGTATCTTTGCCCGCACCTCTGCCGCCACGTGCCCCCGGTTGTGCAGCACCCGGTCGACGGTACCCTGGGAGACGCCGGCCCGCTCGGCAATGTCTTTAATACGAATACGTGGATTCATGCGGTGAAGATATTTTATTTTACCGTGTGCGAACACGGAAAAAAAATAATTCTTACACTGACGGCCTTTTGGATAGATAAGTCATACCTTTGCCCGCATGAATATTCAGGAAAAACCCGCTCCCGGCTATCTCAAATACGAGCTGAAAAGCTTCGAGAAAATGCCGGTAAAAATTTGGGATGACGCGAAGGACGCATCCCGTTTTGTCGCGCGATCCATTGAACTGGCTATTCGCCAAAAACAGCAGGAAGGTGAAAAAATCGTGCTCGGGCTGGCTACCGGCAGTACGCCCATCAAGGTCTACGAAGAACTGGTGCGCATGCACAAGGAAGAAGGGCTTAGCTTCCGCAACGTGATCACCTTCAACCTCGATGAATACTACCCCATGCCCAGGGAGGCCCAGCAAAGCTACTGGCGCTTTATGCACGAATTCCTGTTCGATCACGTGGACATCCCGCGGGAAAACATCCACATCCCCGACGGGACGATCCCGATGGAAAAGGTGGCGGAATACTGCGAACAGTACGAAAAACTGATCAGCCTGGCAGGCGGCATCGATATTCAATTGCTCGGCATCGGCCGCACCGGGCATATCGGTTTCAACGAGCCGGGCTCCTGGGAGACCTCGCCCACGCGTATGGTACGGCTCGATCACCTGACCCGCCACGACGCCATCAAGGACTTTCAAAGCGAAGACGACGTGCCTTACCGGGCTATCACCATGGGCGTCGGCAGCATTTTTAAAGCCCGCACGGTGTACCTGATGGCCTGGGGCGAACACAAAGCGCAGATTGTTCAACAAGCGGTGGAAGGAGAGATCACTCATTCGGTGCCCGCCTCATTTTTGCAAAAACACCCGAATATACGCGTTATTCTGGATAAAAACGCCTCATCGGAACTCACCCGCATGAAAGCGCCCTGGCTGGCGGGTATCTGCAACTGGACAGAAGACCTCATTTGCAAAGCCGTGATCTGGTTGTCCAAAACCGCCGGCAAACCCATCCTCAAACTCACCGACGAAGATTACAACGAACACGGCCTGAGCGAACTCATTATTGAACAGGCCAAATACTACGAACTCAACATCCGCATTTTCAACCGCCTGCAGCACACCATTACCGGCTGGCCCGGCGGCAAACCGCACGCCGACGATACCAACCGCCCGGAACGCGCCAAACCCGCCAAAAAACGGGTCATCCTGTTCAGCCCCCACCCCGACGACGACGTGATCTCGATGGGCGGAACCTTCCAGCGCCTCGTCGATCAGGGCCACGACGTGCACGTTGCCTACCAAACTTCGGGCAACATCGCCGTACACGATTGGGACGCCCTGCGCTACGCGGAATTCATGTACGAATTTTCCGAAACCCAGGGCACGCTGCACGACGACGACCGCAAACGCTACCAGAAGATCATCAAATTCCTCCGTACTAAAAACTCCGGCGACGCCGACATTCCCGAAGTGCGCGACATCAAAGGTATCATCCGCCGCGGCGAAGCCCGGGCCGGCGCCCGTTTTACCGGACTGGCCGACGACCACATACACTTCCTCGACATGCCGTTTTATGAAACCGGCCGCACCCGCAAAAAACCGCTGGGCGAGGAAGATATCCGCATCGTGGCCAGCCTGATCGAACAAATCAAACCGCACCAGTTGTATGCCGCCGGCGACCTGGCCGACCCGCACGGTACGCACCGCGTTTGCCTCGACGCCATTTTTGAAGCGCTCCGGCAGTTAAAAGATCAATCCTGGATAAATGACTGCTGGCTTTGGCTCTACCGCGGCGCCTGGCACGAGTGGGCCATCGACGAAATCGAAATGGCCGTGCCCATGAGCCCGCAACAGCTGCGCCGCAAACGCCAGGCCATCTTCATGCACCAAAGCCAGAAAGACCGCCCGCCTTTCCCCGGCGGCGACGCCCGCGAGTTCTGGCAACGCGCCGAAGACCGAAACCGGGATACCGCGCGGCAATACCGCGAACTGGGCCTGGCCGAGTATGAGGCGATGGAGGCTTTCCGGCGGTATCATTTCTGAAATGCCGGATAATCAACGTTGTACAACCAGTCTTTTGCGCCCCGTCCCTTTTGCAGTATGCACAGAAACGACATAGACGCCGGGCGGTAAAACGGAACAATCAAATTCAATTTCATCATACTGCGCAGCGTTTAAATGCATCAGAACGCGACCGGAGGCGTCCGTTACCGCAATATGCACATTGCTTGCCCCGGGCTCCGGAAAAATTATACGCGCGCGGGCCGAGGCCGGATTGGGCCGGATTTGGAAGGCGTTTAACGCCGGTTCGTCCGTAGCGGTCAGGTTGTCTATCACTACCTGACTCAGTTCGGCAGTGCACCCCTTGGCATCCGTGACTACCAGATTGTACGATCCCATAACCAGGTTTGCAGGGTCTTCCTCCATGCTCACGTTTTGACCGTTGCGCGACCAGGAAAAGGAGAATGGCCCCGTACTGCCGGTAACACTCACGCTTATACTGCCAAGCCCCAGACCGCCTTTATCATGCGACACCGAATCGAGGGTGATCAGGATAGCCGGTGTGACCGTCACCTCGAACGAGCAAGTGCCCGCGTTGCCACTCGAATCCGTATACAGGTAGGTTACCAGGGTGGCTTCACCGGCAGGGAATTCGGCGCCCGATTCCAACCCGCTCACCAGCGTCCATTGACCGCCGGCGTTGCCCATTGACAAACAGTTGTCGGTAGCCACCGGCGCGTTGTATTCCACACGATTGTCCGATGGGCAAGCCGTTATGTTGTCCGGACAAGTGACTACTGGGGGCGTTTTATCGACAATCGTCACCGTGAGGACTTTTGTGGCGCTGTTCCCGGACTCATCGGTCGCAACTACGGTTACCAGTTGCGGGCCGATATCCCGGCAATCGAAAACATTGTGATCCATGATTATTGTTGCCACGCCGCAATTGTCGGTAATATTGAGTTGCAGAAGCGTCTCCGACAGCATGATCATACCGCTCGTCCCGAGTTCAACCGTGATGTCACTGCCGGTGATGGTGGGCGCTTCCGTATCGGGGCCGCCCGCCACAACTGCCTGTAGCGTAGCGGTGCATCCCGATGCATCCGAAGCGGTAACGGTATAGGCGCCGGCAAGCAGGCCGGCGATTTCATTTCCGGAATGACCGTTACTCCAGATAAATGAAACAGAACCCGTACCGCCGCCGGCGGCAACGCTGACCGAACCGCCCGCGGTGCAGAAATCCGGGGTAATATTCAGGATTTGGACGCTTAGCGCCGGCGGCTCTGTAATCACGGCGGTGGCCGTTATTTGTCCGTTATTCTGATCTGTGACGGTCACGGTATAGGTTCCCGGGCCAAGGTTGACGATAACGGGCGTACTGGCATTATTGCTCCATTGATACGTGTACGGCGGCGTTCCGCCCATTGCGACGGCGGAAACCGAGCCGTCGGCGGCGCCGGCACAGCTGACATGCGTTATACCGCTCAGTTCGAGCGACAAGGGCGCCTGGAAGAATTTTCGGGCGACGTAAACGGAATTGGTATTTCCCGGTAAAGTAAAATTGCCGATGGTGAGCGGATTGCTGATCGCGTTGCCGCTGACCGTTATACCGCCGCCGCGGGAATCGATGCCGAAGCCGCGGTCCGCACCGGAACCGGAGAAGGTTTCGGCAGCTTCGACCGTTCCGTCAGCCGACGTGAGCTGAACCGTGAACGGGTCGGCGCCGCCTTGTGGCGTCAGCAAATAAGTACCCATGAGCGCCGTACTGAGCAAATAGCCGTGCAGCACCAGTTTGTCAGCCGACATAACCATGCCCTCGGGATAACTATCGCCGACAAGCGACACTTTTTTTGCCCATTGCGCCATACCGGCCTCCGAATATTTGGCCACGAAAATATGATAATCGTCGGTGCCTGTTTCAGCGGTCAAAGAAATGCCCGGCGCAAAAGTGGCGGTGTGTTTAAAACTTCCGCTCGTGAAAATTTCCTGGCCGTCGGGCGAAACGGATACAAATTCCTGCGTGCTGGTGCCGGAACCGCTGTTGACAATCCGGCGCCATTTTGAGTCGCCCGTCGCGGGGTCGTGTTTTTCGAGGAAAAAATCGCCGTTATAACAAAAACATAAAATATTGAAGGCCTGGGAATAATTACCAGAGGTATAAATAAACCCGTCGGCACTGTATTCCATGTCATATACCTCGTCCAGTTGGTTGGAAGAGCCGGTCAAAACGGCCCAGTTCACCTGGTTGAGCGCGGGAGATAATTTAACCAGAAAATTGTCGCGGCCGCCGGCGGAGCCGGGCGAAAGACCGTTAAAAGTAGTGGGCGCGTTCATCCAGCCGGCAAGGTAACAGTTGCCTGCAGGATCGGTGCGCACTATCCGGGCGTATCCTCTTCCCCCCTCCGAAGTAAATTCGCCGAGCAACTGGCCCGCGGCGTTGTACTTGCCCACGTAGCAAAGGGAATCCTGCGATTGAACGGTTAACAGGAATGATCCGGCCACAAATACGTTGCCCTGTGCATCGATATGCACGTCGTAGGCCTTTTGTTCAAAGACACGGCCCCATTCGGCTTTTAGGCCGGCGTTTAGTTTGACCAGGAAACCATAATCCCTGTTCTGCGCCGGGGCTGTGAGGGTGATCGTATCAAAAGTTGCCGTGCCCCGAAAATATCCGGTGAGGTACGCGGCGCCGTCCGGCGAGGCAGCCACCCCCGTGTTGTATATCGTTGAGCCAGGTGTTGCGGTAAAGCGCCGGGCGGCATCCCACGGCGGCGTTTGCGCAATTAAAATCTGGGGCAAAAGCAACAGTAAAAAGATCGGCTGTTTCATCGTGGCAGAGAGTTGGTTGACGAATCGAAATATTTCGACTACACAAAAATACCGGCGTCTGTGGCACGTCTGTATCCCTCAAAACAGCGATTTTTCAAATATCCCCCCGAATGGCGGTTTCCCGGCAATGCCTCCCTTGTTTCAGGTAGTTTTCTGGTAAATATAAAACACCGCCATAAGTCTGCCCGGCCCGTGTGAATTTTCTGCAATTCCTGTAACTTTGTAAAAAATATTCGGATGGCCGCCACAACCGTCGCAATTGCCGGACATAAAACACAAAACAAGGTACCGGATTACCTCGTCAAAGAAGTGATCGATGGAATCCCTGTTTATTATAAAGGCTACCGCGATGTTTTAAACAAAACAAAAACCCCCGAGGAAATTATGGCGGACGGTTTATTACAAGCCATGTTAGAAATGTGGTTATCTAACCTGCTTTACAATCAATTAAATGCCAGCCGGTATTGGGTGTTTACCGGCGAAGTAGGGAGCCATGTCTCGCACAACAACTATATGGCTCACGACATAGCCGTGTTTGAAAAAAACGTGTTGCCTCCTGGCAAAATTACCACCAAATATGCCGATGTGCCTGCCCGGCTTGTCGTAGAGATCGACACCGAAATTGAGTACGGGGAAAATATATCCGTTGAAACCTATGTACATAAAAAAACGCAAATCGCGCTGGATTTCGGCACGGAAAAGGTTGTTTGGATTTTTACTGCATCCAGGAAAATAATGACCGCGGTAACCGGTCAAAACTGGGTTATTTCCGACTGGGATCAGCCTGTGGACCTATTGGATGGATTGACCTGTAACGTCGCGGCATATCTGAAGAAAGAAGGAGTGGCCATTTAGCGTCAAACGCATTTCTGACCGACAAACATAAAATACTGCCACAAGCCGCTCCAAGCCGGTTGTATCAGCTGCCAGCGCGACTGAAAACGGGCTTGCAATGCGGGCAACAAATGCCCGTCCATGCGCACATGGTTGCGCCGCATCCACCAACGGAAAGCAGGGGTAGTTGTGTCGT
>CALEYM010000371.1 GCA_937926185.1 uncultured Bacteroidota bacterium
CAGACAGGCATATTTCATGGTTATACTGTTTTGTCCCAAAAAGAACGGACAGAATAACATTTTTGCTGCCTGCGATTTTTCCTATATTTTTAACAAAACGCCTTGCCATATCGGTATTCCATTTTCATTCAAGCGCACTACATAAGCGCCTGCCGGCAGCGTTGCCGTATTGATGCGGTTAACGCCTGCCACCGGTACCAATGCCGGTATCATTTCCCTGCCCGTCGGGTCGCATATTTGTATCCGAAGCATACCGCCCGCCGGCAAATCCGGAATACTCAGGTTCAGGTATTCGCCGCAGGGATTGGGAAAAAGCCCGACCTCCAGGTCGCCGGCCGGGGTCGATGTGGCTACCAGCATGGGCACCGTCAGTAAGAATACCAGGGCGCATTGGTAAGCGTCGGTAATTGTCACCGAGTAGTCGCCTGCAACCAGGTTTTCCAGCACAGCCGCGGTATCGCCGGTGTTCCACAGGTAGGTGTATGGCGCTTCTCCGCCGGTAGCGGCAAGACTGATCGAACCGTTGCCGCTGCCGTTATCGCCTTTTATGACGACATCGGAGATAGCGATCGGGCCGGTTAAACTGACCGGCAAATTGTAAAACATCAGCATGCCGATGCCATTGCCATTTTTTACCGGGGCTTCGCTGCCGCCGGGGTGTGCCGTATAACTCAGGCCGGTAAATCCAGGGCCCGTAACCCCCGAGAGCGTTAGTTCCAGCATATTCCCCTTGATCTGGCCACCGGTTACAGTGACACCGGGATCACCTTCCAGCCGGAAATCGTTTTCCCAGCCGGGCGTCCATTGATAAGTATCGCCGGCGTGATGCAGCCGCAGGTAGATTTTGGTCGGATTGCAGTACGGCGACCGGAGCGTTTCGGGCGTGGGCGGATACATGTTCGCCACTTCCGGCGCGCCGTACAGATCATGGGCTACCAGGCGAAAAATATCGTGCCCGGCCCGCTCGTAACCGTTGGAATAGTAATAATGACTGCTATCGTGGTTCATGCCCGTGGTCGACATGACCTGCCAGCCGGGCAGGTTTTCGGCGATGCGGCGCTGGGCTTCCGCCACCTGCAGGCAGGTGAGCAAAGTGGCGCCGGCCCAGTACAGGCCGGGGCGTATTTGGAACAAATATCGTTGCTCCGGGGCCGGAAAATCCTGTTTCCAGGCATTATCCAGCGTTTCAAATTTTTGGTAATATTTATTGGCCGAATCCCAGAATCCGCCCGCGGCGTTCGATTCGCCCTGGAACATCAGGATGGCCCGCAGGTGGTTGCGCAGGCCGGAAGCCTCCACCCTGTTCAGAAAGCGGCCGTAACTGGTCTGCGGATTCGTGTGGTCGGCCGGGTCGGGCATCATATCGTCGATAGGGATGCCGCTGATGGCGCCGTTGAAAATGGCCACCGGGATGCCGTAATTGTCGGCGATATTTTTGCCGAGGATCAATCCCCATTGACCGCTGATGTTGTCGGCGTAATCGCTGTCGAAACCGGATTCTTTGCGCCAGGCGTACTGCGTATCGCCGTCGTATTTCAGGCCGAAATTGCGCACGTAGGGCGTCCGGTGATGCCGGTAGGCGTGGTCGATGGTATTGTCCGGGTCGTAGGGCAAGCCGGCCACAGCGTTCGACTGGCCCTGTATCAGGTAGGCGTCGCCGGCCACCAGATCGCAGGCTTCGGCCTCGGTGTGCAGGATTTGTCCTTTTACACCGGACAGACGGAACGTGAACTCGGCCAGCTCGGCGGGTATTTCCGGTTTGAACTCGAAAGTTTGCGGGGTATCGTCGTAGAGGATCAGCCAGGGCGCGCCATTGCGCAGCACGTCCAGTTGCATTTTGTCGTAAATATCCGGGGCCGGCAAAGAACCCTGAAAGGCGATCATTCCTTTGTTCGTAGCCAGATTACGCGGCGTCAGCTGGTAATGTTGCGGCGCCTGGCTGAACACGGCGCGATCGCCCGGAATCGTCCTTTTAAAAAACTGGACGCGGTGGCTGGAGAAAAAGATCAGCCGGGAATGGTAGGAAAAAGACCGGCCATCGGACGACAGCGGCACGGCATTGACCAGCAAGTGCGCGAACAAAAAGCCGTCCCGGAAATGTTCGTCCACGAGATCAAACTGCTCATCGAGCCGGAACACCCAGTTGCGCGCGCTGTTGCCCTGCTGGCTGGGTTCGCCGTAAATGGCGCCGGCCAGGTAGCCTGTTTCCGTTTTTTCGAGCGATTTGCCGCTGTCGTCGGCGGGGCTGCCGTAGGTTTTTTCTGAAAGCAGGGCGCCGGTATTCAGGTCAAAAACGGCCAGGTAAACGTCCCGGTTGACCACATCGTCCACCTTGCGGTCGCCGAAGGCCACGATACGTCCGTCGGCGGCTTGCGTCACGTCGCGGAACTCGCTGTCGAGGTGCGGAGAAGTATATTTCCAAACGATATTGCCGGAAGCATCGGTGCGGAACAATTGTGCCTGCCGGGGGGCAAAAAAGGCCGGCACAGAATAACCCGCCACGACGAAGCCGCCGTCGGGGGTTTGCAGCAGCGCGGCACAATCGTCGAGGTAAAAATGATGCAGCGGTTTCCAAAGTTCGGTCTGTAACTGGGTGTTCAGCACCGCCAGCACGGCATCCGAAGGCGTCAGGAAACCGGCAAAATCGGCGTGTACGCCCACGGCAATTTTTCCGGCAGCCGTGACGACCACGTCGTTGGCCTGCGCGTTGAAATTAGCATAGCCGAAGGTGGTATCCCGCATTGCCACACCGTTTGCATCGGTGAGGAGGACCAAGGCTTTTTGCGCCGAATCGGCGGGCGCGCAATCGAGGCAGGCGCCGGCGGCGGCTATTTCGCCGGAGGGCAGTTCTGCTATCGAGTTGAGGTCGGTTTCGTCGCCGAAGCGGTATTTTTTAGTCCAGAGCAGCTGGCCACAATTGCCGGTTTTTGTGATGTACCCGTCCGGACCATCCGAGCCGGCCTGCAGGAAGCCGCCGTCGCGGGTGGCGATCAGGCGGCGCGGCACGAGGCCGCCGTCAGTGGTGTCGTTGGCGTTCACGACGATGTCAGAAGGCGTGTTGATTTGGGCTGCGCAGGAAAGGGTCAGGGACAGAAAAAAGGAAAGCAGGGTGTTTCTCTTGGTCATGGTAAATGAATTTGATTTGACAGATAAAATTGTTCTGCAAAGGAGAAGGCTACCGTACTGTAAACCTACACCGAAAACGGGGATTTTTCGCCGGGAAAACGGGTAGCGGAAAATAGGGATGGTCATTAAAATTTTTAGTCCCGGAACTTTTCCAAAGCCGTAATAGTTCTACGGTCATCTTCAACAACAGATTTCAGATCATGCAATTATACCTGCGAAAGCGCGCCTGAAGATCAGTTTTCCAAACAACTGCTTCAGGCTCGTAGCTCAATCGGTGGCAGCACCGGCCTTTTAAGCCGGGGGATGAGGGTTCGAGTCCCTCCGGGCCTACAGAAAAAGCCCCTAAGCATATCGGCAATGCGCCCGGCTCTGAACCGGGAGAGGAGGGTTCAATTCCTTCAGGGGCGTCCGGAATAATAAAACAGTAGTGAGGATAAGGGTTACTTCGATCGCTAATCGGGAGGTCGCGGGTGCAAATCCCGCCGGGTCCGCAATATAATAAAATAAATCAGGACCCGTAGTTCAGCAGTCAGAACGCCAAAAATGTTCCCTGCCGTTTTTCTCTGTTTTTTTTACAAACCCTCAAACCAGAAACCTTCTAACAATGGCACGCTTCAACCGCAAAACAAAAAACGCACGGCGCACGGTCAACCTGGCAGGTGGGGCGGCTTACAACCAAACGCCCGAATTACAGCTGGTGTCGCTCCTGCTGACCTCCTTTGCGCAGGACCAGTTCTACCGCGGCGCCGGCCAGTCCATAAAGGATTTGGCCCGGCTGGTTGCGGTGACCGATCCGGAATTTGCCGCCAAAGCGGCCCTGTACGCCCGCAACGAATTTGGTATGCGCTCGATCACGCACGTACTGGCGGCTCAGTTGGCGCGGCGCGCGTCCGGTCAGGCTTGGGCCCGGTATTTCTACGACCGCATCGTGCGCCGGCCCGACGACATGCTCGAAATCGCCGCGACGTTTCGCGGGTTGGGCGGTAAAAACATGTCCAACGCCATGAAAAAAGGTTTCGCGGTGGCTTTCGCCCGCTTCGACGCGTACCAACTGGCTAAATACCGCGGCGAAGGTCATGCTTTCAAACTAGTGGACCTGGTGAACCTGGTGCACCCCGCGGCCAACGACCGCAATGCGGAGGCGCTGCGCCTGCTGGTGGCGGGCGAATTGAAAAATACCGATACCTGGGAAGCCAAACTGACGCAGGCGGGACAAGAGGCCGAAAACGAGGATGAAAAAGCTGGGCTGAAAGCCGAAGCATGGGCAGAATTGCTGAACAACGGCAAACTGGGGTACCTGGCTTTGCTGCGTAACCTGCGCAACATTGCCGAACAGGCGCCCGATATGACGCCGGCAGCCCTCGCCGCCCTAACCAACCGCGCGGCCATCAAAAAATCGCTGGTGATGCCGTTCCAGATACTGGTGGCCATGGATGCCATCGAAGCCTCGAAGGTGTCGGAAAAACGCCGTATCCTGAATGCGCTGACCGACGCGCTGGAAATATCGCTCGACAACGTGCCGCGTTTCGCGGGCAAAACCCTCGTCGTACTGGACGACTCCGGCTCGATGACCGCGCCTGCCCGCGGCAATGGTTTCGGCAACCGCTCCTGCATTCAGCTGGGGGCTGTTTTCGCGGCGGCTTTGTTCAAATCGAACGACGCCGACCTGATGCGTTTTTCCGACGACGCTTCCTACGTGAAGGCCAACAGCCGCGATTCGATGATGAGCATTGCCCGGGCACTGGTGAAAAACGCCCGTTCGGCGGGTACCAATTTTCACGCGATCTTCGAAACCGCCGGCAAGGCTTACGACCGGATCATCATCCTGTCGGATATGCAGGGCTGGATGGGCGTGGGCACACCGGGCGGCGTGTTTGCACAATATAAAAAACGCAACGACGCCAACCCGTTCGTGTACTCGTTCGACCTGGCAGCTTATGGTTCGCTGCAATTGCCGGAGTCTAAAGTTTTCTGCCTGGCCGGCTTCAGCGACAAGGTGTTCGACATCATGAAACTGCTGGAAAGCGACCGTCAGGCGCTGATGAATACGATCCGCGCGGTGCCGTTGAGGGCGGATGCGAATTAATGGAATACGGGAGGAGGTTTTATTGCCCTTTCAACTCCTTGAGGGCGACCCTCCTCCCTTCTTTTGCCGATATTTTGGCTGCCTCCAGGATTTCCACCACGGTCATGTTATTTTCCAGGGCCGACAGGTCGGAAGGCGCCACCGTGATCCTTCCCCGCACCACCGCTTCCAGATAGGAAAACGGATCGTCGAAAGGCGACATGGGTGCTTCTGTCTGTTGGGTTATGGCCCCCTCTTTTTCGGAGCGCATAATTTTCATCTCGTCGCGATTGAGGCAAATGACATAGCCGCTCCTGCAGTACACTTCCATGTCTTTCCGGTTGTAATTCCAGTTCCAGCTCGCCTGCAGAATCGCCTGCGCCTCGGGATAGCTCAGGATGATGGTAGCCTCGTCGTCCACCTTGGGATAGAGATGGGGTTTGATCTGCTGGGTTACGGCCACGACGGATTCCGGTTTCCGGCCGTTCATCAGCCAGGTGCTCAGGTTGGCGCCGTAGCAGCCGAAGTCGGTGAGGGCGCCACCGCCGTTCAGCACGGGGTCGGTCAGCCATTCCAGGAATTCCGGGTTGCAGCCGATCTCGATGGGGCCGGGGTGGCCGTCGTGTACCACGATTTTTCGGACGGGGCCAAAAGTTTGCGCTTCCGATTCGATGAGCCGCCGGGCAGCATGATTGCTGCCGTACCAACTGGTTTCGTAATTGGTCAGCAGGTGGATGCCGTGTTGCCGGGCGAGGATTTCCATTTCCCGGGCATGTTCGAGGCTGACGGCCAGCGGTTTTTCCACCATGACATGGATGCCTTTCGGGGCGCATTTTTCCACTACTTCCAGGTGACCATAAATCGTATTGAACGCCAGCACCGCTTCCGGTTTCGTTTTTTCCAGCATCTCCTCTATCGTCGGATAAACGATATCCATCGAATAACCGTGCTGCCGGGCATACCGTTGCGCCAACTCCCGGTTCGGCTCGGCAATGCCCACGATTTCAATATCTCCCCTGTTTTCGCGGCCAAGAATCCAGTGAACATGGGTATGCACCAGACCCACGACTCCCACCCGCAGCGGTGGTTGCCGGTCTGGTTGGGCCAGGGACGGTTGCCAGCAGAAAAAAATGGTGGCGAGCGACGCGAAAAGACGTAGACGCATAGATTTGATTTATTATGAATACTTTAATCGCTGTAAAATAGCAAAACAAGGTAAGGAACCACCATACCGCCAAGCATCCAAAACAACGCCAGCGGCATAAAATGCTCTTCCGAAGTCGTCACGACCAAGCCTATCGTTCGAATGGTGGCATGCAATATAGCCGGACTCCAGACGGTGTAACCGCCCCGCTCGAACAACCAGGCCAACGGCACGGACATAAAAACCGCAAGCAGCGTGGAAGACAAAGCAATCGCCCAATCCATATAGGTAAAAAGCAACAAATGGGCCGCCGTAAAAAGCATCGCGGATACAAATACCGCTTTCCTGAAGGTCATGCTTTCCCGGAGGTGCCGGAACAAAAATCCCCGGAAAAACATTTCCTCCATGAGCCCGCCGGTCAGACAAATGCCGGCTAAATTCGGAAGCCAGCTTTCATGCAGCGCGATTTCGGTATTCAAAAAATAACCAAATACCGGATATAACAGGAGCAAGGCGACTGATATAATAATGCCCGGAACGATCCCTGAGAAAGGGGTACTATGAAAGCCGAGGTCTTCGATTGTTTTTTTATACGTTTTGCCGGAATACCATTTTTCCGATACCAGCAGGGCAAGCAGCACGACGGAAAAAGAAATCATGGCATTGTAAATGTATGGAAGTTGTCCCGCTACAACGCCCGTGCCGTGCATGATCAGGAAGACGGCAGTGAAGAGGAAGTATAGGCGGAAGGGTGGGCGGAGCATAAGGGAAAAAACTTGTATTTTCGGTTAACGTGTGGCTAAATGCCGTGCGCCCGGTTAGGGCGAATGGACATGTAGCCTTTGTTAGCGGCTTCTCTGTTTATTGGTTTAGTTGTTTGCCTTTTCATCAATCCATTTTTTCAAATCGTAATAATCGTGTAGTGAAAGTTGTGATTTTACTTTCTCTTCAAACTCTAATGCTGGCTTTGAAAAATAGGAACTCGTAACCAAAACACCTGCTGTGGCTTTGTCAGCCATTACAGTTCCATATAATTCCCTAACTAATCTAACTCCGACTGGGTTGTCCATTGCGTAATTTTTACATTCCACATAAATAATAAAATTACCAATGCGTTTTTGTTCAATTATTAATAGGTCTTTTCCACCGTCCCTTGTCGCTTGAGTTAAAGTTACATTGTACCCTTCTTTATCGAAAAGTTCCGCAACTAACTCTTCAAATTGTCTTGAACCCATTTCATAAATCATTTTAGGGTTACGATTTACCTTCTCAATGATGCTTGAATTAATAAGCCGAACATCTGTAATGATTTTTGGTGTTGGTTGTAAGACTATTTGTCCTTTCGTGAAGGGTTCAATAATTTCATTTTTGTAATGAACTTTATTGTTAAGTAGATTAAGCAAGTCTCTCGGAGTAATGTCGTCACGCTTTAAAAGTTCTGTCGTTAACCGAATTAGTAATGGGTTATTGTCAACGTTTAGAGCTACTTCTTGAAACTCATCTATAAAATCCGAACTTAATTTTTGTTTATTAAAATTATCATTCAAAAAATCAATAATTTGTTGCTTGTTCCAACCTGATAGATTTACTTGATAAGAATTACTATGAAGTGCTTTATCAATTACACCTGGTCGTGAAGTGATGAGAAGTTTAACGCCATACTTTCTTCCTTCTCTTACTAAGCGAATAATCCTGTCTTGGGTTTCATTGGAGAATATTTCATCAAACCCATCAATTATTATTAAACGTTCATTGTTTTGAGATGGCTTGGTTCTAAGTAAAGCAAACTTAGATTCATCAAAATCAAATTCAATTCCTCTAAAAAAATTGATTTCTTTAAATTTCAGGGGGTTGGATATCTCATAATACTTTGCAAGTGCTGTTTTCCCGATAGTTGCAATACCTATCAAAAGA
>CALEYM010000372.1 GCA_937926185.1 uncultured Bacteroidota bacterium
AACCTTTCTAAACCTTTCTAAACCTTTCTAAACCTTTCTAAACCTTTCTAAACCCCTCTAAACCCCTCTAAACCCCTCTAAACCCCTCTAAACCCCTCTAAACCCCCCTAAACCCCCTCTAAACCATTCTAAACCCTCTAAACCCTCTAAACCACCCAAATCATGCCCATACCGCACTGGCAGGAAGAAGAAGACATTCTCGTGGAAGACGACATTGGTTCGGATCTTCCCGCGCACATCATTGTATTCAACGACGACGTCAACTCGTTCGATTGGGTGATCCAGTGTTTTATGGAAATCCTGAAACATTCGCACGAGCAGGCCGAACAACTATCCATTATCATTCATTTTAAAGGCAAAGCCACGGTAAAATCCGGCGCCAAGGGCGAATTGATCCCCTTGTGCGAAGCCCTGTTGGACCGGGGCTTGTCCGCCGTGGTGGAGGAGTAGCCCCACTGCCCATGCCCGTCTTCTGGCTCAACGACCACGAACTCAGTTTCCCGCATCCCACCCTGGCCGAACCGGGCGGCTTGCTCGCCGTGGGCGGCGACCTCAGTCCCGAGCGCCTGGTGCTGGCCTACCGGAACGGCATTTTTCCCTGGTTCGAAGACGAAGGCAGTTTTTTCTGGTACTCGCCCGACCCCCGTTTCGTGTTGTTCCCCGCCGGGTTGAAAATGCACAAGAGCATGCGCTCCATTTTTAACCAGGGCAAATTCCGCTACACGCTCGACACCTGCTTCGAACGGGTGATCCGCGGCTGCGCAACCGCCGTCCGCTCGGGGCAGGATGGCTCCTGGATATCGGAAGCGTTCATCGACGGCTACACCGAACTGCACCAACGGGGGCTGGCCCATTCGGTGGAAGTATGGCGCGGCGACCAACTGGCGGGCGGCTTGTACGGCCTGTCGCTCGGACGTATTTTTTTCGGGGAAAGTATGTTTTCCCGCGAAACCAATGCCTCCAAAGCCGGGTTTATCACCCTGGCGCAAGCCCTGCATCAGTCGGGCTTCTGGCTGATCGACTGCCAGCAACAAACCGCCCATCTCGAAAGCCTGGGCGCCCGCGGCATCCCGCGCGAACTGTTCCTGGAATACCTGAACAGAAATGCCTACGAACGCACCCTGATCGGGAAATGGGAATTTACGGAGGGTGGGGTAGGGGTTCGTTGAAAATTATACATTGGATCATTGGGTGAAAATTGAGTCATTTTTTGGGATTTTACCTTGTTTTCACCGGCTGTTTAATAATTTGCATTGTTTTTGCAGGGAAAAGAAATACGGTAACCCAAAACATGATTACGGGCATGAGGAACACGATACTACGCGCCTTTTGGGGCATGATCTGGCTGCTGCCGGCGGTGATGGCAGGCGTTCCGGGTGCGCCGCCCGGGCCAGATACTTCACCGGAAGACTATCCAAAAGATTATTTTGATATGCCGGTCAAAACGGCCATCCGCCTGTCGGGCACCTTCGGCGAGCTCCGGCCCAACCATTTCCATTCCGGCATCGACATCAGCAGCGCCAGCGGCAGCATCGGGCAGCCCATTTACGCGGCGGCAGAGGGGTATATCGACCGGATACGGGTGCAGGAAAGCGGATACGGCAATGCGTTGTACATCAAACACCCGAAAGGCTACACCACGGTGTACGCGCACCTCGACAAGTTTTCCGCCGCCGTGCAGCAATATGTAAAAGAAGCCCAGTACAAACGCGAACGTTTCGAAGTGGACCTGTCGCCGCCCGACGGGATGTTCAAAGTAAAAAAAGGCGAACAGATCGGCCGCATGGGCAATACCGGCAGTTCGGAAGGCGCGCACCTGCACTTCGAAATCCGGCACACAGCCAGCCAGAAAGCGCTTAACCCCCTTTTATTTGGCTTGCCCATACCGGACAATGTGCCGCCGGAGTTGCGCGACATGAAAGTATATTTCCTCAACGAACGCCGCGAAGTGGTGAACAGCAAAGCCTTTCCCATCGAACGCCGCGCCGACGGCAGCTATGGCGTCAAAGGCGACACGGTGCGGCTGCCCGCCTGGCGCGTCGGTTTCGGCCTGAAAGCCATCGACCGTCCCACGGGAAACACCAAAAATAAAAACGGTATATACGCCCTTACCCTCCAGGCCGACGGACAGGCGGCTTTCCAGTGGCACATGAGCGAACTGGATTTCGACGAAACCCGTTACCTCAACGCCCACACCGACTATTCGGCGCGCGAACGCTACGGCGCCTGGTTCCACCGCTGTTTCGTACTGCCCGGCGACCGCCTGTCCAACTACGCCCGCACCGAATCGCTGGGCGCCATTCCACTGTACAAAGAACGGCCGGTCAAAATCGTCCTGAAAGCCGCCGACGCGCACAACAACGTCTCCACCGTCAGCTTCTGGGCGCTGCGCGGCGACCCCGTAGAACCCCTGCCGCAACCCGATTGCCAGTTTGAACTCCCCTTCGACGTGGACAACCGCGTCGATCTCGAGGGATTCTCCATGACGGTGCCCAAAGGCGCCCTGTATGAAACCCTTTATTTTCAGTACAGCAGCGAAACGAACCACCGTTTCAGCGAACTATCGGCCCTGCACCGCGTACACGACGAAACCGCGCCCCTGCACCGGAGCATCCTGCTCGGCCTGTCGCCGAAAACGAACATTCCGGAGGCACTGCGTTCCAAAGCCGTGATCGCCCGCGCCGGCAACGGCCGCCCGGTCAACTGCGGTGGTATCTGGAGCGGCGAGCAGCTCCAAACCCGCGTGCGCGGCTTCGGCGACTACTGCATCATGCTCGATACCGTGCCGCCCACGATCACGCCCATCTCTTTCGGCGCCGATATGCGCCGGAAAAATACCATCGCCTTCCGCGTCCAGGACAACTTCCGCACCGACGGCAGCGCCGACAACCTCGAATACCGAGCAACCGTGGACGGCAAGTGGGTGCTGTTCGAGTTCGACCGCAAACGGGCCCGGCTGTCGCATACATTCGACGGTCGCATCCCTCCCGGTACCCATACCCTGAAACTGGCGGTGAAAGACGACCGGGGCAACGAGGCGGTTTTTGAGCGGAAGTTTACGCGGTGAAAAGGGTTGTGGACGGTCAGACTTTGGAAGTTTGCAAAACTTCCAAAGTCTCAGGACAGCACCCATCCCATACTTATGGGATGGCGCCGTAATATTTATTTCCCCGATCTTTAAGCGCACAAACGCGACCTATGCCCATCCGGATTCTGATTTATGAAGACAATGCAGCCCTGCGCGATTCACTGCGCATCCTGTTCACAGGCCTCGACCAGTTCGACCTGCTCAATACCTTCGGCGATTGCCTGAACATCGAAGACGAGGTGCGGCGCTTCGAACCCGACGTCATCCTCATGGACATCGATATGCCCGGACGCAGCGGCATCGAGGGCGCTTACCTGGCCAAACAAGCCTGCCCCAGCACCGAAGTGCTTATGCTCACCGTGTTCGACGACAACGACAAAGTGTTCCAGGCCGTATGCGCCGGGGCCAGCGGCTATCTGCTCAAAAAAACGCCCCCCTCCAAAATCCTTGAAGCCATAGAAGACATCTACAACGGCGGCGCGCCCATGACGCCGGTCATCGCCCGCAAAGTACTCGAACTCTTTCCCCGCACACCCGCGGCCAACACCGAGCTGGACAAACTCACCCCCCGCGAACAAGCCGTGCTGCGCAGCCTCTCCGGCGGCAACAGCTACAAAATGGTGGCCGACGACCTCGGCATCAGCATCGAAACCGTACGCACCCACATCAAACGTATTTACGAAAAACTGCACGTGCACTCGGTGGCGGAAGCGATTGCCAAGGCGTTTTTGAAGGGGTAGTTCAAACTATTGGACATTTTGAGGCGTCCAGACCTTCCAGGTTTGTCAAACCTGGAAGGTCTAAACCCGAAGTAGTGTAAGGATAGTCACATGATCGTGGGATTGTGTAACAGTTTACATTCCCGGATTTTTGTATCCGCATAATCCTCCCCCTCTGTCTTTCATCACCAAAACTTTTCCATTATGAAACAGTTGATTACCTCGATCTTCCTGTTCCTGTTTATCGGAACAGCCACTGCTTATGCCTGCCTGCCGGGCGGCATTACTTTTACCACTCAAGCGCAGATTGATAACTTTCCAATTGACTACCCGGGATGCACTACTATTGAGGGGTCGGTAATTATTTATAATACCGGGATTACAAACCTCAATGGATTGAGTGGCATTACCTCCATTGGCGGAGATTTACAAATACTATTTAATTTCTCCCTGACGAATTTAAACGGGTTAGCAGCCCTGACTTCAATCGGAGGTAATTTTTATTTTTCAAGCAATGATGCCGTTACCAGCTTAAATGGATTGAGCGCGCTTACAACCGTTGGATTGGTACTTCACTTGGAGGGCAATGACGGTTTGTCGAATCTGAACGGCTTGGGCGCTCTTACTTCTATTGGAAGCGATTTTAATTTGATCAACAATAGCAATTTAATTAACCTGAATGGCGTAAATGCGCTGACTACCATCGGTGGACTGCTTCGGATTCAATCCAATAACGCCCTAAGCAGTTTAAGCGGATTGAATCTGCTTAACTCGGTTGAATCCATACTAATACGAAATAATCCTGTTTTACCTAATGTGGATAACCTGAATAACCTGCTTTATGCCGGGGGCGTAGGTATTGTTAATAATGCTGCACTAACCTCCCTGAACGGCCTGGGCTCGCTTATATCTGCCGGACACTTGAATTTCACAGATAACCCGGTATTAACTGTTATCCCGCCCTTCAATAATCTTACGCAAGCGACATCACTCAATGTTTATAACAATAGTGCATTAACGAGCCTTGGTGGTTTTAACAACCTTACGTCTTTGCAGACAATTTCTATTTATGGAAATTCCGCCTTATTGAGCATAAGCGGATTAAATAGTATAACAGATGCGGGAGGGTTCGGTATAGCAATAGGCGGCAACGAATCCCTGACCAGTATTACCGGCCTTAGTGCCCTTACTTCGGCAGGGTCGTTGTTAGTCTATAACAATAATGTATTAACCAATATAAGCGGGCTGAGCAATTTGTCTTATGTTAACGAAAGTTTAGTTATTGAAGAGAATGCGTCTTTGACCAATGTTACTGCATTGAGCAATTTGACCAATGCAGCATATTTCTATATTAACAATAATGACGCCCTGAACAGCCTGAGCGGCCTGGAGAATATCCCCGCCACGGCAATTATACAACTTCAAATTGTTGGCAATGACCATTTGTCGGTTTGTCATCTCGATAATATCTGCGCGTATCTCGCCGCTTCCGGTCCGGCAAACATCTCCGGAAATGCTCCGGGTTGCGCCGATATTAACGTGGTGGAAACAAACTGTCAATCCTGCCCGGACGCAGATAATGACGACGTTTGCGATGACTATGATAATTGCCCCAACGCAGCCAATCCCGGTCAGGAAGACAGCGACTGCGACGGTGTGGGCGACGCCTGCGACGTATGCCCAGGCGGAGACGACACGGTGGACAACAACAACGACGGATTACCCGATTGCAAATACCCGCCCGCTTTTGCAGATATTATCCCGGAATGGAAATGCGGTATCAAAGTATATGTCTGCCATAATAATAAATCCAAATGCTTTGTATATGGATCCTTAGCCGACCATATTGCGCACGGCGATTACATCGGACCCTGTGGCAACGCCCCCTGCGCTGGTTCCATCGCGGCGCCCGGCATTGAGTTTGCATACCACCTTGCAGACGACCGGGATCAGGACTTTTCTGAACATAGTGCGACGGTGCAGGTATTCCCTAACCCATCTACCGGAATTGCTTGGTTGGATCTGTCGGACTTCGCTGGATTGGCATGCCCGATCCGTTTATTCGACGCTCGGGGCGTTTTGCTGCGTGTGTACCCTGCCACCATTGCGGGCACGGAACCCTACCGCCTCGATCTGAGCGATTTTGCCGCCGGGATGTACTTCCTGCAGGTGCAGCCGGAAGGGGAAAAGGGGGAGACGGTGAAGGTGACGGTGGGCGCTAAAGATTAAAGACACAGAAAGTCCTGGGCCGCGGCGGGAGCCGATGGGTTCCCGCCCGGCCTCACATGATCATGGGATTGTATATCCGGCGCCATTAAAATATTTTTGTATCCGTTAACGCCTGATTCGTTTTATATTAAATAGCCGCGAAACAAATGATAGGTGACGTTCTCAAATATTTGAGGGATCAACTCAATGTGTATTTGGGTAATACCCTGCCAGAATCAATCCAATTCCCTTCAGGAATACCGGATGATAGCCTAATCCTGCCGTCCGAGTGTGTTACCCTGCTCTTGGTTCGGATAGAAGAAGAAAAAACGATGCGTTTTGATGAGCGGTATATCCGTACCAAAGGCAGTGAAAATAACCGATTCTATACCAGGGCCCAACCTGCCGTTCCGATACACCTGTATATCTTTTTTATTGCCAGATTCAGTGATTATGCCAACGGCCTGCAAAAACTGTCCGCTGTGATCCAGTTTTTTCAATCCCGGCCCGTGTTCCGGCCCACCATTCAGACCGACGACGGCCCGCTCGAGTTGCCCGAGTTGATTACCGAGTTGCATACCCCCACATTTACCGTGCAGAATGAAATCTGGAGCGCGCTAAAGGCGCCTCAACATCCGGCAGTGATGTATAAGATTACCATGCTGATGTTGGAAAACGAGGAAATTACCGGTGATGTAATACGGGAGGTACAAACTATTTCGGCGCCGATTTCCAACTGACCTTATCCTTATTTGCTTTACTCACCTTAAAATATAACAAATAAAATTATGCCGACCATACACAATACGCCTGGCGTTTACATTGAAGAGGCCGCTACTTTGCCGCCCTCCGTAGCAGAAGTGCCCACTGCAATTCCAATATTCATCGGGTATACGCAATATGCAAGGATTGAACGAACAGACGAAAGCCTCACACTCAAACCCGTAAAAATCTTTTCCCTGACGGAGTTCAGGCAATATTTCGGCAGTGCCCAGGAAGAAGACAATGGAATCACCGTGACCATTACGGACACTTATTCCAATGGGGCATTGTCAAACCGGCGGATTCAAGGAAGCCTGGCTCCGACGGAGGACAATGGCTTATCCAAGCATAATCTGTACTATGCCATGCAGTTGTATTTTGCCAATGGAGGAGGCGCGTGTTACGTAGTATCGGTTAAAAATTTTGAGAGTACCACGTCCACTGTTACCAAAGGCGAATTGGAAAAAGGGCTGGAGGTGTTACCGGATGAAGCCACGCTTATTGTTATTCCGGAGGCAATACATCTTGGTTCGAAAGACATGGCTGATCTATACAGTAAAGCCCTGAATAAAGCGGCAGAAACCAATGACAAATTTGTCATTATGGATGTCAAAATGAATGGAACTGGTACTGACCCGATAACAGAGGATATAAATGCTTTCCGAGATTTAGGTTTTCCCGGTGAGAACAGGAAATTCGGCGCGGCATATTATCCCTATCTGGATACGACAATTGACTACAGTTATAATGCAGGAGGGGTTGCTATTACTCATCAACTGATCGGAGCCCCGGATGATCTACAACCTGAATATGATCAAATGAAATTAACAGGTGATGATACTGATAATATAAACGCAAAAGATAAAAGCTTATATTTCCAGATTCTGGCGGCTATTGCTCAAATACCCCTGCAACTCCCGCCCAGTCCCGCAATAGCCGGCGTTTATTCCCAGGTTGACCGGGAGCGTGGCGTTTGGAAAGCGCCGGCCAATGTAAATATTACCGGCATTTCCAGGCCTGCTTTATCCATTGACGATTCGCGTCAAAGCGCGATGAACGTTGATTCGACAAGCGGGATATCCGTTAACGCTATCCGCAGTTTTCCCGGAAAAGGTACCGTTGTATGGGGCGCCCGTACACTGCATGGCGTCCATCCGGAGTGGAAATACATCAATGTTCGCCGTTTATTCAATTTGATCGAGGAGTCGATTCGTAAAACAACGGACCGATTTTTATTCGAACCGAATACGACCTCGACATGGTTGATGGTCAAAACCATGTTGGACAATTATCTGTACGGCCTGTGGCAACGCGGCGCTTTAGCGGGTTCAAGACCGGAACAAGCTTTTTTTGTAAAGGTAGGGGCCCCGCTTCCGGACGATATTAAAGATGGCATCATGCGGGTGGAAGTGGGTATCTCCGTCGTGCGCCCGGCCGAGTTTATCATTATTCGTTTTTCTCAACAATTGCAGCAAGCCTGAATAATAATTTTCAATTAAAAAACTATGCCATACGCAACAAAAGATATTAAAGGGATTTATCCCTTACCCGTGTATAATTACCGGGTAGAAATCAGCAACGGCGCCAACACGGAAACCATAGCTTTTTCTAATGTTTCCGGCCTGAGCATCTCATTCGAAACGCATACCTATAAAGAAAGTCCGGACGACAGCAACAAGGGCGACTTTGCCGGCCCGGTTGTCCGGCGCATGCCGGCTCAGCGTGCGGACGTAAAAATTACCCTTAAAAAAGGGTTGGTTCGGACGAAAAGCATAAAGGCGTTATATAGTTGGATAAATTCGGTGCAAATTAATCAGGTTGAAAAAAAGGACATCACCGTCCGACTGCTCGACGAAGCGGGGGCTCCCGTGGTCAGTTGGAAAGTGATAAACGCCTTTCCCACCAAATTGGATGCGCCGGCCTTTGATGCTACTTCAAATGACGTAGCCATCGAAAGCATGGAGCTTACTGCCGATTTAGTAACGATGGAAGAGTCCACCGCCGCAGAGTCGGGCGCCGCATGATGCTGAAAATGATCAGGATATGGCTGTCAATCCGTCTTTCATCAAAAGCGCCTACCCCCTGCCCGTGTACAACTACCGGGTCAGCATCGGCGGCAGCACCCTGGCCTTTTCGGAGCTGAGCGGGCTGAGCCTGCAATACGAACCGATCACCTACAAACACGGCCTGAGCTGGAAAGAAGGCGCCGAACACATGCCGGGTATGAAACAACCCCTGCGCATCACCCTCAGAAGAGGCATCGTACAAAACCGGGATAACCTGTTGACGTGGATCAACACCGTGCAGCAAAACAAAGTGGAAAAACGCGACATCGTCATCGACCTGTGCGATGAAAAGGGCGATCCGCTGATCAGTTGGCTGCTTCGGCAGGCCTTCCCGCTTAAATTAGACGCGCCCGCTTTCAACGCGAATTCCAACGAAGTCGCTATTGAATCGATGGAATTGATGGCCGGCGACCTGTTGATCGACTTTCACAAACAATCCGCTCAGACATGAACCCACCGCCCGTCGGATATTATTTTATGGCGAATTTTTTCTTCCGTGTACCGGATATCATGGGGGCTTTGTCGCTCTTAACCCGGCAACCGGATATGCGAAAAGATTCCCTCGACATCCGTTTTCAGAAAATATCGGGATTCCGGGTGAGCATGTCGCCGTATTCGCTGGAAGAGGGCGGGCAAAACCTGTTCGAACACCGCCTGCCGACGAAATACAGTTACGGAAACCTGGTGTTGGAACGCGGTCTGGTGGTCGAC
>CALEYM010000373.1 GCA_937926185.1 uncultured Bacteroidota bacterium
ATTCGTACGATACCCCGCCGCTCGCTGTAAGCGTCGCCGCTTCGCCTGACAATACTTTCATGTCGTCTTCCGTGCAGGATTCATCCGTGGCTGCAATCGCAGCCGTCGGACCCGTGATCACTTCGATTTCTTTGGTTTCGGTGTCCGTGCAGCCGTTGGCGTCTGTCACCGTAACCGTATAAGTCGTCGTCATGGTCGGATTCACCACCCGTACCGCGTCGGTCGACATGTCATCCCATTCGTACGATACCCCGCCGCTCGCTGTAAGCGTCGCCGCTTCGCCTGACAATACCTTCATGTCGTCTTCCGCGCAGGATTCATCCGTAGCTGTAATGCTGGTCACAAAAGGCGTCAGCGCAATATCCACCTCATTATTCACCGTGATCGTCCCCTCGCAGAAATTGCCGTCATACACTTCCAGGTTGGAAAAACTGACCGTGGCCGGGCCGGCGGCATTCAGCACTTTCATGGTCACCGTCAGAATGACCGTTTCATCGGCCAGGTTAGCCGGATTGTCCGGCGCCCAGGTATAAGTTAGCGCATTGGTCGGCGCCATGGGGCCTATTACAGGGTCGCCGCCTGCCCCCCCGAATGAAAGGGCATCATGCTCAACATACATCAGCTCTGTATCGTCCCAATTCAGGTTAAATTGTACAACGCTCAGATCGTCGAACCCGTCGGTGACCTCGATCACAATATCTATTGTTTCGCCGCAAGCCGCCGTTGCAGGGGCGGTGACCGTCAGGGTGAGGGCCGGCAATGGGTTTACCGTCACCTCGGCCGATCCCGACACCGTGGCCGTACAGCCGTCGTCGTCCGTTACGGAAACCAGGGTATAAGTAGTAGTTGCGCCGGGCGTCACGGGAATATCGGCCCCGCTTACATAACCGGTCACCGTAAAATTGTCCGTACCGTCGGTGTAAACGACCGTATAAGGCGAGGCGCCGCCGGTAATTTCCACGTTCAGGTTGCTGCTTTCTCCCGCGCAAACACTATTATCGCCGGAGAGTTCGGCAGTGATGGAGGGGCAGGTGAACGTGCTGGAAATCTGGAAATCGCTGAACCCGCTTTCGCCCGTGATTTCTGCGGAGGTTGCGGTCAGGGCGCCCATGGTGGGATAACTCCAGGCGCTGCCGGAATATTTGCCGCAAACAGCCGTCCCAAAATCAAATGGCCCGTCCTCGTCGGCGGGATCCCAGTTGAAAATGGCGTCGTAGGTGGGCGTTCCGCTAAAATTTGCCGCGCTAAAAGTCCAGTAGCGATTGACCGATTGTGCCGCATCCAGGGTGGAAGAGCCAATATTCGGGTGGTCGGGCGTCGAGGTGTTCACCGTCACGCCGGCCAGGCCGCCGCTGGTGCTGGCGCCGGTAGTGATCGAAATGTCTACAGGCGTGTAATAGTTTGCGTCGCCGATGTGGTAAAAGCGGGACTCACCCGAAGCCGCATCGGGCCAGTTCCGGCGGTGGTTGCCGTTGACATGGCCGTTGGTGCGGGTTACGTTGGCGTTGACATTGGCGGTCACCGTATTGGCGCCGGTAGCGAGTATGGAGTTGAGTTCGAGCAGGTTGGTTACCGCCACGCTGTTGGTGAGGGTGACCATGCCGCCGGAGTTGTCGATGGTCAGGTTGCGTACGGTGGCCGGGAGACCGTTGCCGGTGTTTTGTGCGGCGCTGCCGTTGTACGCGTAGTTTGCGCCGGTGTTGAATGTTCTTGTGCCGGTCACCTGGATATTGCCGGTGGCGCCGGCGCTGGTGATACCGTCTGCCGAGCGAATGCCGAGCGTACCGCCGTTGCCGGTACCGGATAGGGTAAAGGAACCGCCGCCGGTAACTACCGTGCTCGCGTCTGCCATTTGCAGGAAAGCGCCATCGTTTACCGTAAAGTTGATGGTGTTGGTGATGGCGCCGCCGGAGGTGTAGATTTGGGGGGTGCCGGAGCCGTTGAAAACTATGGCGCCGCTGCCGTTACTGCTTTCATCTATGGTACCGGCAGTATGAGTAAAATCACCGGCAACATTTACAGTTCCGATAGAATTGCCGCGGCTTAACAATAAGGTGCCTCCACTTATTAACACATCTCCAGCGACAGTGAGTGTACGGTTTAGATTATTGGCGACATTGAGTATACCGCCAGTTAAGGTGAAATTGCCACCCACGGAAAAAGACCCTCCAACCCTCAATTGCAAACCATTGGTGTTGTTTACCTCAAAATTTCCTGCAATGGAGGCAGGTGAAAAGGTCTCATTCTGTGTTTGGTTTGGGCAATTGTAAAGAAAATTGCCAAAATTTTGACCTAACCCTCCCGGAATAGTAGCCATAACATCGGTAATATGACAATTGGATGCTGCGTCCCAGGTAGCGGTTGGCACAGTACCACCGTTTCGCGCATGCTGATAGGTGCCACCCGCTGAGAAGACCAGCCTTGTTGCATTGGCATTTGATATGGTTCCGCTGTTTATTATTGTTCCCGTAACAGTTGTCACCGTCGCAGAGGTACTGAGATTAAAAGTCCGGGTGTCATTGATCGTCAGCGTACCGGCGATATTCGCCGTTACGCCGGCGGTATTGGCAAGCGCCAGGTTGACACTGGCGCCAAGGGTCAGTGAGGAGCCGGCCTCAATCGAAAGATCGTCTCCGCTGACGCTGGATGCGGTCATGCTTCTGCCTGCCGCGGAGCTCAGCGTCACGTTTGTGCTGTTCGACAAACGGATTGCACCGTTGACAAACGCGGCATCCACGGTAACAACCGGGCTACCTCCCTGGTCGAACAGCAGAATGTCCGTTGCAAGCGGCGTCGTACGGCTCGGGTTCCAGTGCGTAGCCGTGTTCCAGGTACCGTTACCTCCCAGGCCATCGGCGCCGATCCAGGAATAGGGCTGACCCCATCCTTTAGTTGCCGACATCAGGAAGGCCAGCATAAGCGGCAACAAAACAAAAGCGAAGCGATGTATAGATTGACTCATAGTGTTTGATTTTGGAGACCAGAATAAAAAGGCCGGTTGGTTATTGAAGCGCAATTGATTTTTGATAGAAAGGAATAAAGCCCGTTGAAAATTTCCCATAACGCAGGGGCATTATAATTGATTTAAAAAAGCGTGGTTTCCTCAAAAAATCCCGGTGTAGAAAACAAACCCGATACGTGCGCGGCGCCCTTCGTTATCGCTGCGCGGCCACCATGCGGCGCGTCAGCAGTCCGAACGGCGTGGTCAGTTCGTAGTACAAAACGCCCGAGGCCTGATTGATCCGGAGGGTTTCTTCCGAGTATCCGGCGGGATATGTTTTGTCGATACGGATCAGTTCGCGGCCCGAGGCGTCGAACACGCGCAGCCGGGCGTTGCAGGATTCCGGTAAAAGGAAGCCGACAATGGTAGTGTTTGTGAAAGGATTGGGCCGGTTCTGCAACAGGGCGGCCTGGCGGCCATCCGGTAGGTCGGCCGTGCTTGTCGTTTCAGAAAACACCAGTTCCATGCCCGTTTTTATCTGCTGCACCGTGTACGCTTCCGGGTTCAGACTCTTCGGTTTGAAGCGCAGCAGATCGCCGAGTTTGGCGCCGCTTTGCAGGGCTTTGAAGCGCAGGGCAAACACCGGCACGCCGTCGTCTACCGTGCGGCCGTGCGGATCGAGCCACACGCCGCGCAGCTCGCCTTCGGCAGCCTGGTAAGCGCCGAAGTTTTCGGCGGCGCTCAGGCCGAGCGGGGAGTTGGCGGTTTCAACGCCTATGTATTGCAGTTGGGCGGGATCGAAACGCAGGGCGAACTGGTATCCGGCCAGCTGGTTGAAATGCGCGCTGCGGAACACGGCGACGACTTCGCGTCCGGCCACGAGGGTCTGATCCTGTACGATCCAGACGAGGTTTTCAGGATCGTCGTCCGGGTGCAGCACCGGGTCGGCGGAAGCGTTCACGTCGCCTGTTTTGATGCCGAAAAAGTTTTGGTTGGTTGCGCCGCCCATGACGCCGGTGAGTACGCGGCTTTCCGGAATGGGGGCAGAGAAAGGATTGGCCGGCGGGATATAACCCGGAAATCCCGGCCCGGGATCGGGCGTAGGCACAAAACGCCAGGGGTTGCCCACAAAAATCTCGATGGCCGTGGGGCTACCCAGCATGGCCTGGCGGATAATGGAAGCATCGGTAGTCGTGACCGAATTGCTGAGGTTTACGTCGGCGGCGATCAGTTTGTAGGGATCGGTGATCGGTATCGGCGGCGTACCCAGGTGCTGCAGAATTGCCAGCGCGTCGGCGTTCGATACGCCGTTGAGCGCGTCGGCCGGGGGCGAGGGTTTTTCCGGTGTGATGACGAAATTACCGCTGGTACCGCCAATGAGACTGTACAAACCATCGGGGAAAGTAGGGCCGTCGGAGCCCATGGCATCGCCGGTCATAAATACCGTCGCCTGTGCCACGCCCGATACGTCGTCGCCTTCCCAGATGAGCTGGCCGCTGATGCCCGCGCAATCTTCCACTTCGATGGTAAAGGAACAGGTCGACATGTTGCCGTTGATGTCCGTGACAGTCCAGGTTACCAAAGTACTGCCGATGGGGAGCAACACGCCGTCGAGCGTGCCGCTTCCGGAACCGCCGGCGGCGCCGCTCAGGGTATATGTCACTTCCTCCACGCCGCAGTTGTCATCCGCGGCGGGGTCGAAAATGTTGCCGTCGATGGTATAGATACAATCCTGGTTGCCGGAAACGACAGACTGGTCGTCGGGGCACTTGATCTCCGGCGGTGTATTGTCTTCGGCGGTGATGAACTGTACCTGCCCGGAAGAAGTGTTTCCGCAATCGTCGGTCAGTATCCAGGTGCGGGTGATGATAATAGTGGAGCCCGGCCCTTCGCCGAAGTTGTCGAAATAATCCACTTTTATGCTGTCTACAGGACTGCAATTGTCCGCAACATTACTCACCTGACCGGTAATGGTGAAGGAGGCGTTGTATTCGCAGTTTTCATCCAGATTTATGGTAATATCGGCCGGCTCGGTAAAAGTGGGCGGCTCGGTATCCTGCACGTTTATGACCTGCACCAGTGCAGTGGAATTGCCGCAGTCGTCGATAGCGTACCAGGTGCGGGTGATGGTCAGATTGCCTGTGCAATTGCCGGGATCGGAGGTTTGTCCGATATAAGTAACTTCCACCTCGGGGTCGCAGGCGTCGGTTGCAGCGGGTGTGGCAGGGCCGGGAATGGCGTCACATTCCACGGTAATATCGTCCAGCGGATCGAACACGGGCGGCTGGGTGTCGTATATTGTCACGGGATTGGTCGCCAGCACGGTAACCGGCACCACGTTCAGGCCCTCGTCGGAAGCTTCGATGACCCTGGGCGAACCGACGATGTCGAATTGCCCGCTTTCGTCGCATTGCAGGGGTTTAAAGGTCAGCCGCAGGAGCATGGTATCGTCGGGCAGAGTTACGCCGTAGGGATCGTCGTTCTGGTCGAGCCAGGAATAAATAAAGGTATCCGAAACCATGCCGGTCAGCGGCGCCGAACCATCGATAACGGTCGCCTGTTCGCCCATGAGCATGAACAGGTCGGTATCCCAGGCTAAGCTGAACTGAAGCGTGCCCAGGTCTTCGAAGCCGGACATGGAGCGGACGTCAATGGTAAATTTTTCCATACACTCGGCGCTGTCGGGCGCTTGCACGAGCAGGTTCACACCCGGCGCAGGGCTGACGGTAAATTCGTCGGTTGCCGAGTTAGAGCAGTTATTTTCGTCGGTATAGGTATATGTGATGGTATGCGTGCCAAGGCCGGCTAAGAAGGGATTGATGATGCTGCCTGAAACGCCGGGGCCGCTGTAGGTGCCGCCCGGCGGATTGCCGCCCGTAAGCGGCACAGCCGTTTCGGTCACCAGGGCCTCGTCGTCGCCGAGGGTGAGGGTGACCACGGGTAATGGCAGGATACTTATTTCTACCGAACCAATCATTTCTTTTTCACAACCCGTACTGGTCCTGGTGGCGAGCACGGTGTAATACCCGGCCGGCGTTTGCGGCCCGAAACTGACCGGGACGCTGCCGGCGCTGTCAACGGGCAGGCCGATCGGGAACCCGTTTAAATACAATTGATAGGAAACGCCGGGTTCAGAGCCGCTCAGCCCGATTTCCACACCGTCGCCGCCGTCGCAATAGGCCCCGCCGCCGGTCACTTCAAACATTTCCAGCACGTCGATGGTCACGGTGGCCGAGCCGCTCAGGTCGTTGGGCGTGGCAGTACAACTGGCATCGAACAGCGTGGCAAGCGTATACGTGGTGGTCATCGCGGGGGTAACCATAACAAGAATGGGGCTTTCGGAACCGCCAAATTGCGTACCGTCCGATAAGGTCCCACTCCAAGGGCCCGTGCCCGTGACGGCAATGCTCAACGTGGCGGATTCGCCGGCGCAAATGGTAATCGAGCCACTCAGGACTCCGGTTGGCCGGGGCAGCACCGTTACTTCGAGTGAACAGGTCGAGGAACAGTCGTTTTGATCCGTGACCGTGAGGGTAAGGGTGTAACTGCCCGCCGCGCCGGCGTTCACGCTCACCTGCGGGCCGTTGGTAGCGCCGGGTATCGAGCCGTTGCCGCTGATCGTCCAGGCGTAGGACGCCAGGGCAGGCGGGGCGGTATAAATATGCCCGTTAGTGTTGGCGCATACCTCGTCGTCGCCTTCAACGCTGCAGGGCGGCAAGGGGTTCACCACCACCGGCACTTCCGTCGACGTATAGTTGCAGCCGTATTTGCTCATCGTGAGCAGGTAGTTGCCGGCATCACCCAGTTGTACGTTGTTGATGGAGGCATTGGGGCCGGCAGGCGGATTGAAGCCGCCGCCCATTTTCGACCACTGGTACGTGGCCCCGGTCACGGCCACCGAAGTGCGCTGCAGGTTGAGCGTTTCGCCCACGCAAAGCGGGCTGTTGCTCACGCCCGAAGGGGCAGCCAGGTTAACCGTAGCATTGTTGTCGAGTACGCCCAGGGTGCCTTCAAAGAACGTACTTGCCAGTCCGAACACACGGCCCCGCTGATAGGGATCGGCGCCGGTAGCCGTGTTGGGCACGGGCGTTTCCCAGTCGCCGCCCAGGTACCGCACCACGCCGCAAAGCGAGCGGTTGAAACTGGAACCCTCGTCGGAGCCGTTCCAGTTGAGGTAGATTTCCGAAATAAAGGCCCCGCCCGCTTCGCGGGTAAGCAACCACATTTTTTGCACGGCGTCATCGGTGACAAAACCCGTGCAACCGGGAATTTCCGCCGAAAAACCGTTGACCACCCGCATGCCGAAAGTGGAAGAGATGGTGGTCAATACCACCGACGCGGGCGTGTAGCTGCCGTTTCCGATGGGGAAATTACCGCCGGGGGTAGTCATCACGAGGATATATTTACCTGTTCCGTTGGTTTCCGCGTATCCCGTAGCGCCGGATGCCCCGGTAACGGAAGCGCCGGAAGCCTGCGTCAGGTTGAAATTGCCGAGCTGGATTTTGCCGGAAAGGAAAGTAAGGCTTTTGGTAAAAGTCAGGTGTTGGGTCATGGCGACGTTGGCGCCGCCCGTTTTATTAATGGTTATAGTGGGCAGATTCAACGCAAGCGCGCCGCCGGCGTTTGCATTGGCGCCGCCATCGAAAATCAGGTTAAACACGCCGGCGCCGGGGCTGGTAAGCGCGCCGTTTTGCGTAAAACTGCCGGCGAGGTTGAGCGTCAGGTTGCCGCCGGCTCCGCAGGCTTTAAAGCTGGCGCCCCCGGCAATGGTAAAATCGCCGTTCACGTCTATGGCCACGTTGGCCGTGCCACTGCTGCCCGCCACGTTGCCCGCCGTGATGTTCAGGTTGCCGCCAATGGTATGCGAGTGGTTGGTAATATTGCCAAAACGGATCTCGCCGGCGCCCGAATTGTTGATCGTCATATTGCCGGCGGTTTTGATATTAACCTCGAACGTGCCGGGGCCTGCCGCCGAGGAAGCGTACGACAGGTGGCCGTACATCGGATGCGTGCCCGTAAAGCCGGTTTGGTTACCCGTATAGGAATAGGTGCTGGCGGCGTTCAGGGTAAGGGTTACGGCAGTCAGGTTTGCCGGTACCGGCAAACCCGAAGCGGTGCTCTGAATGACCGTACCCCCGGCAGCCACTGTTGTGGTAAGCACCTGGCAGGTAAACGTGCCCAGGTCGAGCGTACCGTTTACGGTCAGCGTAGAGCCGATGAGGGTAAAATTCACGTTCGCCGTCAGCGACACGGTATGCCCCACCGAGATGGTCACCTGATCGCCGTCGGCCGGAACGCCGTTGTCCCAGGTGCCGGGGGCGCTCCAGGCGCCGCTGACCACACTGTTGGTCACTTTGGCGCTGAGCGGCGCCGCCAGCAGGCCAAACAGCAACAGCGGCAGGCAGCAGCGAAAAATCGGCGGTAAAAAATGCAGGGTGTCGGATACTACGCGAAAAGGCGAATCGGTTTGTTGACGCCGGTTCATAGACGTTGCGTTTTGATGGATGAAAATAAATGACAACCAGGCAGGACAAGCGGTAGAAAACCCTTGTTGGCGGATTAAATCAAAAAAACGGCTGCCCGCTTATCTGCTGACAGCGATATCCGGTAACAGGTAAAAGTACCTGAACACAATCCTGAATAAAAACTTACTTCGAAAGGAAATCGAAAGTGGCGTTCCCCGGTTGAGTCCCGGAGATGAAACAGGCGAGCGGCGGTTTCTTGCAAAACCGGTTAACCCATAGTTGGGCGAGTTCATTGTCATAGGATTACTTTTGTCGGTTCCAGCCGACAAGCAGCGACATACGCCCGCAAATTGTTTTTAAGCAATCTGCATGGCGTTTTCACTCCTGAATCGGCTAATGGAATGATTACTGCGGGTAAAGGTAAAACCCTTACGTCCGGTTTTATTTCGTATCCCGAAAAATACCACAACAAAGGTAGTGCCAATATTTAACATAGCTTGCATGCAATCGAAACCTGTCGGTTATCCGACAAATTCCGGATTAGCAAAAACAATAAATTATCCTTTAATTCATTCCCGGTTCATACCGTAAATTTGTCCGTATGGAAAATAAATATGGCTTTACCCTGCTTTCCCCCGCGGAGTTTGAAATCTGGATCAAGGAACAAAACGTGGCGCGCACCGTACTGAATATCCAGGAACACCACACCTGGTCGCCTAATTACACCCATTTTAAGGGAAACAATCACTTCGAACTGCAAAAAGGCATGCAGGATTTCCACACCGTGGTGAACGGCTGGCAGGACATCGGCCAACATTTCAGCATTTTTCCCGACGGCAGGATCGTTACCGGCCGCGGACTGGAAATCTCGCCGGCCTGCATTTACGGCTTCAATAACGAAAGTATATGTATCGAAAACGTGGGTAATTTCGACAACGGCGGCGATACCATGACCCCCGAACAACGCGACGCCATCATCCGCGTCACCGCCGCCCTGTGCCGGCGTTTTCGCGTTCCGGCCAACAGCAGCCGCATCGTGTACCACCATTGGTTCGACTTGAATACTGGCGCCCGCACCAATGGCAGCGGGGTTACCAAAACCTGCCCGGGTACCAATTTCTTTGGCGGAAATAAAGTGGCAGACGCCGAAAAAAACTTCCTGCCCTTAGTACAAAAAGCGCTGGGCAATACCGACACCGTCCCGCTTCCGGTACTGTACTACGCCTACGTCAAGGTAAAATCGCTGCCCGTGCGCAGAAAACCCTTTTTTCTGGGCAAAAAAATCAACGAAACTCCCTTCGGCTCCGTATTGCGGATTTATGAGGAAAAAGGCAAATGGCGCCGCATTTCGGCCTCCAAAGACGAATGGGTGAACGCCAATAAAATCAAAAAACTGAAACGCGGTACCGTCAATACCGACGAACTGAACGTGCGCTCCGGCCCCGGCATACAGTTCACCCCGCCCATCGGGATCGTCCGTAAAGGGCAGGAAATTTTCGTTTACGCCGAATCGGGTAATTGGGTGAAAATCGGCGTCGACGAACGCTGGGTGTCGGCGAAGTACGTGGATTTTTGAGGGTTTATGAGGGGTTTAGAGGGTGGTTACTTCAACTTTCGTATTTTAATATTTTTGAACCACACCGGGTCGCCGTGGTCCTGTAGCGAAATGCGCCCTTTGCGCGCCTTGCCGAAACCGGGCATTTCTTTAAACTTGCTTCCCGCGATGAGTTTCGGCCACTCCGGCGAATTCATGTCGTATTCCACCAGTTTGCGGTAGTTCAGCCAGTGCTCTACCTTGCCGCCCTTGCTCACCAGACGCACGTGGTTCCATTCGCCGGCAGACTTTACCGTTTCATAGCGGCAGGGGATCAGGTCGTACAGGTCGCCGGCCCGGTGTTTGGGGATACGGGCGTCGGGGTGGCAGGTATTGTCGAGCACCTGCATTTCCGGGCCGGTTTGCCACACGTATTCGTATTTCGATACGTCTTCCACCACGTTGTAAATGATGCCGGAGTTGCCGCAGCGGCCGATTTTCCAGTCCAGTTCCAGTTCGAAATCCTGGTATTCCTCGTCGGTGAGGATGTCGCCGCCGTCGCGTTGCTGCCACTCGCCTTCGCCTTTGGGTTTGGTTTGCAGGTGGATGGCGTCTTCGTCGATCACCCAGGCAGTGCCAAGAGTCTTTTTACCATAATTGTGCCAGCCTTTCATCGACTGGCCGTCGAAGAGCAGTTGCCAGCCGGCAGCTTTTTCCTTTTCGGTCAGGGCGTTGGTCAGTCGCTTAACTTCAGGCGGTCGCTTGATTTCCGAAACCGGGTCGTTTGCCGGGATAGCGTTCATGGTGTACCAGGCCTCGGTAGTCCATATCTCGTGATTCAGGTGGCTCAGGGGCAGATCGCGCAGACGCAGGTACACGACGTGGCCGGGTTTTATACCCGGTATTTTAAGGTGAACTTTTTTCCCGCCGTCGCTGACGCTAACATACGTTACCGTAAGGTCTTCTTCATCCATTTTCGGGCCGCCGTAGTTGACGGTGGGTTCGTACCACCATTGTTTCACCACGTAATGCGCGGGGTCCCAGCCGTCGCCGCCGCGCAGCGGTTCGGTGAATTCGATTTCCAGGCCGTTGGATTTGGCGCGCACGGCCAGCATTTCGAAGACGGATTGTTCGTTGTATTTCAGGCGCTGGATGCCGTACCAGAACTTGCCGATCTGGCTCCAGTTGCCGGGATTGCCGATCATGCCCACGTAGTAGGAACCGTCGGGGCCGCGGACGATCCGGTTGGTGCCGCCTTCGAGGCCCTGGGTGAACCTGAACACGCAACCCTGATACTCGCCGTTGACTTTTTCCACATAGGCGCGCTGCAAGCCACCGTAGCATACGTCGCCGAAAATTAACTGGTTCTTATACGGTCCGTCGTTCAGCAAAATAGGTTCGGTGGGCGAGTTGCCGATGTCGTCCTGCGGCAGCCACACGACGGGCTGTTGCACGGGCAAGCCGGCCACGGCGAGGCTGTCGACAGAGTAAGAGCCGTAGAAGGCGCCGGGCTTGACGTGCACGATCTTGGACGAGGGCAGCCAGTCGCCCTGGTTGTCGGCCACGAACAACTCGTTGTCGGGGCCGATACCGATGCCGTTGGGCGTGCGAAGGCCGCGGGCGATAAATTCGACCTGGCCGGTTTGGCGGTTGATTTTCAGCACTTTGCCGCGATCGGGTATCTGGGGGCGGGCGCTGGCGCCGCCGGGCAGGATGGCCGTGGCGAGCGTGGCGTAGAAATGGCCGTCCTTGTAGGCCAGGCCGAAGGCGAACTCGTGGAAATTGGCCGAGGCTTTCCAGCCTTTGGCCAGGCATTGGTATTCGTCGATGATGTCGTCGCCGTCGAGGTCGACGAGTTTGGTCAGTTCCTGTTTTTGCAGGACGTAAATGGTGTCGTCCACCACGTTCAGGCCGAGGGGTTCGGCCAGGCCTTTGGCGATGAGTTTGAGTTTGATCTTTTTCGGATCGCCGCTTTCCACGTTGTCGAGCAGGTAAACGCCGCCCATGGCGTCCCAGGTACTCACCACCAGGCGGCCATCGCTGAGCAGGCCGAGTCCGGCCACTTTGGGCAGGAATTCGTCGGGGCGGGCCTGGGAGAGCGTGTAGGCGGGGTGCACCTCCAGCAGGGGTATACCATCGCCGGGGATACCCACCTGGGCGCCGGTCATTTTGCGCAGGTCTTTGTCTTTTTCAGATTTTTTGTGGGTAAAATTGGATTCGGGGATGATCTTGAACTCCGGGCTGCCCGGGCGGGCCCATTTGAGCTGAAGCCCGCGTCCGCCTCCGCCCTGAAAATAATCGATCTGCAGCGGATGGTATCCGGCCCGGAGCGCGACTTCGGCCTCTTTGGGGTCCATGCCGTGCGGGCCGTCATTGTCGATGAGGAGTTGGTTGTCGAGGTAGAGCCGGCTGCCGTCGTCGGAGGCAAGTTGGAGCAGGATATTGTCGTCTTTTTCGAGATAGAGGTAACCGGAAGCCGTCAGGGCAAAATCCAGTTTGTAGGGGCTGAATTCCACGGGGCCGGCGTCCACCAGTCCGGCGACGGCTGTTTCAGTGGGTGTGGCGTTGAAATTGATCTGGTTCAGGCTTTGCACCGATTGATTCAATTTGAATACTTTGACGAACAGGCCCGGGTTCATATCCTCGTTGCTGACGCCCGGATCGGGTTTCAGCCATTGAGATTCGGGAATGGCAGCCAGGTCGACCGTACTGCCACCGCCGCCGCCGTCGTCTTCGCCTTCGTCCAGACCGAGGATGTAGGTTACCATTGATTTGGCGTCGTCGGGCTGCAGGTCGGGGTGGGCGCTCATGGCCGCGGCGCCCCAGTTGCCCGAGCCGCCGGCGATGATTTTTTTGGCCAGCATTTCCACGTTCTCCGGGATATTTTTGTATTTTTCGGCGATTTGTACGTATCCGGGTCCCACGGTTTGCACCTGTTCATTGTGGCAGGTACGGCAGTCGCTTTTGGCCATCAGGCGTTCGCCGGGCGACACAGCGGCTTCCTCTTCGTCCATGCCGCCGGCAGCGAAGGGATTGGAGAACAACGGCACACCGACGAACATGGTGGTCAGGTGCGTGGGTTTGCCGGCGTTCAGCGTCAGATCGCCCTCCACATCCATGGCGTGTATGCCTTCTGCCGAGTTATTGGGTTGTTCGGCGCTTGTTTTCCAGGCGCCGTCCGTTTCGATGTTACTGGCGCTGGCCACGGAGCCGACGTTTAGCCGCAGGCTGACCTGTGCGCCGTCGGGGGCGCCGCTCACGGTAAAAGTGCGGGACAGGCCGCGTTGGCGGTCGCGTTCCACGAATTCGGGTTGTTCGTTGATGCGGATGCGCCGGCCGTCGGACAGCACCAGGTCGTACATGATTTCGGCATGACCGGCTTTGGTATAGCGGTGGCCCTTGTAATCGGTTTGAGGCCGTTCGGTCTGGCCGTTCAGCGTCACCGACCAGGGTTGGCCGAATTTGTTTTCGAACCAGGCATTGCCCACGCTCAGCGGTTGCGGGCCGTGGCGCATGTTGTACACCGCGCCTTCGAAAGCCACGCCGCCGGCCCAGGCTTTGTACAGCGCGCAGGAGTCGGTGGAATAGGCCAGCCACAGGTTGTCGTCGAGTGCAAAGGTGATCATGCGGGGCTTCAGGTCCAGCACGGAGCGGAATACCCAGGGATCGTTGGGGCGGTCATGCGGCAAGGAAACACGATCGCGGCGGTTGGCCCAGAACCACAGGGCGGCGATTAAAATGGCCGCAAGGATAAAGAGGGTACGGGAGGTACGCATAGAAATTCAGACATGAAACGGGTGAAACGGAAATAATTTTCCCTTGGCGCGTAAAGGTCGAAATTTGATTTGAAATTTGGCAAGTACCTCCCGTGAGTAACATTCAAAAAATAACCTCTTACGCTCCTACACGCTATTTACCTGTTGGCAATATTTCGTGAAGTTGTTTTTTATACCTTGCTCCTCCAGGTTTTGTGCATGGGTAATGGGCGAACGTTTTAGGCAAACCCGGTGTTCATCACTTGGGTAACCTCCATCCGTTATGGTAGTTTGACCTGATCAGCGCATTCGCCTCTGTATCGTTTTTGAATTCGCCTTTTACCGCATCCCAGTACACTTTCCGCCCGGTCTTGAACGCCACGTTACCTATATGGGCGTTGATGGCGGCGATGGCGCCGGTTTCGATGCCGCAGGTGAGCAATGAGAGATCGTTGGCCTGCATGGCCGCGACAAAATTCTTCGCGTGGTCGGCGATGTAATTGGCGTTGTCGCCGCGGCGCTGTTCGGGCAGGGCTTCGATCTTGTTGACGCGCAGACCGTCTTTTTTGCGCATGGTTTCCGGAATCAGCTGCCAGCCGCCGCGGTTGACGACCATCGTGGCGTTGTTGCCTATAAACGCGATGCCCTCGGTGCGGCCGTAGTTGCCGCCGTCGATACCGGTGGCGTGTTCCCAGAGCAGGTTGAAATTGTCGTATTCGAACACGGCCTGGAGTGTATCGGGGGTTTCGGAGGCATCGTCGGGATAGGCTAATTTGCCGCCCGAGGCCATCACCGATTTGGGCGCTTTGGCACCCATGAAATGCAGGGCGATGTCGAGTTCATGCACGCCCCAGTCGGTCATGAGGCCGCCGGCGTAGTCCCAGAACCAGCGGAAATTGAAGTGGAAGCGGTTGGGGTTGAAAGGCCGTTTCGGCGCGGGCCCGAGCCACATATCGTAGTCGACGCCGGCGGGCGGCGCGCTGTCGGGCTGTACGGGCACGGGCTCCATCCAGCCCTGGTAGGCCCAGCATTTGACGAGGCGGATATTGCCCAACTGGCCGGTTTTGAGGTAGTTATACGCCTGCTGGTAATGGGCGCCGCTGCGCTGCCATTGTCCGATCTGGACGACTTTGCCATACCGCCGGGCGGCGGCCAGCATGACGTTACATTCTTCGATGGAGTTGGCGAGCGGTTTTTCACAGTACACGTGTTTGCCGGCCGACAAGGCATCGCAGCAGATCAGGCAATGCCAGTGGTCGGGCGTGGCGATGATCACGGCGTCGAGGTCTTTTCGCTCCAGCAGGCGGCGGTAGTCCTTGTACAGTTCCGGCCGTTGGTGGCCCAGTTTTTCCAGGTCCTGCGCGCGCTCGTCAAGCACGCTTTGGTCCACGTCGGCCAAGGCGACGCAGCGGGCTTCAGGTACGTTGGTCAGTTGGGCTTTCAGGTTGGTCCAGCCCATGCCTTTGCAGCCGATAAGACCGAAGTTGATCTGGTCGTTGACAGCGACGCGGCGTTGTTGGGCGGCGAAGGCCTGTTGCGGGATGGCAGTGGCGAGGGTAGCGCCGGTGAGTGCGGCGGCCGATTGACGGATGAATTTGCGGCGGGAAGTGGGCATAGGTTTCGTTTTAACATACCGGAAATGTGGGTAAAACTACGCCTTACTTTCCGACATTCAGCGACCTTTTATTCCCCGGCAGTGGACGGCGTATCGGCGGGGGCAAATGGCGGCGACAACAAATCGGGCGTCTCGTGGTAGCAACGAAACAGGTCGGCAATAAAATGAAGCCGGTCGTTGAGGTCGGCCCAGTCAACGGCGCCGGTATCCATCAAACTATCGGACGTAGGGTCAATTTTTTTCAATAGCGCCATCAGGTCGGGGTTGGTCAATTTTTGCAAATTGGGCGGAAAATTGGCCTCCAAATCCTTGCCGAGGTGCAGGCGTACGCCTTGGGGGAAGCCGAGTTCCATTATATGCGCAGAGAGGAACAGGCGGATGCGGCGCCGGGCCTCCGCTGCAAATTTACCGGCGGCCACATCCAGCGGCGTGGGCATGCCGAGGTACTTCCTGAATATCGAGCCCACGGAAAGCAGCCAGATTTGATTGGGGAAAAGGGCACTGAGCAGTTTTTCCTTGAACAAGGCGGGGTCGATCACCGATGCCTCCATCGCTTCGGCGATTTCGGGCTGCAGGCGGGTTTGTTCGTGAAAGCCGATTTCGATGTTGGCCAGTAACATAAGCTCGGCTTTTTTCTTTTTGTCCGGCTCGAAAAAAGCCTGGTAGTAGCGGTTGAAGGCCTGCTGCAAATATCGCTGGCCATTGGGCGGGTCGCCGGGTTTCAGGGTATTGCAAAAGCCGGCGATTTTATTGGCGTCGTAAACAGTATCGTTGCCGCAGGCATCCAGAAACCGGGCAAACTCGCGCGCTATTTCCGCAAATACTTTTTGGTTGCCGCGGCCAACGGCGTCGCCGGCCCGGTTCATGGCGGCGCGGGGGTCGGCTGTTTCCCAGACCAGCCTGGCGATGGCATTTTTGTCCATTTTGGCGCCTCTTTCCAGGGCGAGTTTTGTAATATCATAGATGGCCTGGCCAAGGGTAGGGGCGGCGGCCAGATTGTTTTCCAACGCTTTGAGGAGGTCTTCTTTGCGGATGCTCTGACCGGCTTGCCGGGAGGCCCAGGTAGCGAAGGTGCACCAGTTGGCGCCGGGGCCGGTTCGTCTTAAAACCGCCAGCGATAGTTCGTGATAACTCTGGGTGATCTGAAAATTCCGGCGAACGGGGTCAGTCATGGCCGCAATGCGGTCGATGGTTGACAGGGTGGTGAATGCACTCATTGGATAAGGTTTATAAAAGAAAGTGCAAGATATTACATAATTAATTCATCCAGACTATACCCAAGCCCTTCCGCTCCGCCTGCAACATCCTTTTTGTCAGTTGTACTTTTTCGATGCTCTCTTTTGCCGGCCTGCTGTCGTTATACGGGTCACTGCCAATAGCGGCCTTTTATCTGGTACAATTCAACCACCTCCGGGCCAACCACAAAGTGCATCATTTTTAAAACTATTTAGACTTTGGACGCGTGCGGCGTCCGCACTGAGAAGAAGTTCTTTGAAAAAGCAGAACCGTGTGCTGATATTGGAGTGTGAACAAACAACAACAAACACTCCGATTCTGCCATGCTCTTGTGTGAGCAGGGGGCCGATGAGCACTTGGAGCAAGACGCTGTTTTGGGCAATGGTCGAAAGGTTATTCTTGACATTCGACGCTGGAACGACCTCCTTATTCGCACCAAAGAGGGCGCTTCGATGAAAAATAAACCCTTGGATGTGTTACGCGTACAAGCGCTCGATGCCCAAAGCCGTCAGCCAATATTTGACCGACCGATGTTTTTGGCCGTCAGCGGAAAACGCAAAAGCCGCGTGGACAGCGCCCTGGCCCAGGAGCAGTACCGCGAGCGATATGACGTGGAGCCCTACTACAGGTTTGCCAAAAACAAACTCCTGATGGACAAACTCCAAACGCCCACTGTCGAGTGCCTTGATCCCTGGCTGCGCATGGTTCAAATCTCCTCTTGGCTGCTCTTTACCCCCAGTGAAGAAATCAGACAAGTATCTTGCCCTGTTTGGCAAAAATACCTGCCCAAAAACAAGACCGCTCAAGATCAACCCCGGCAAATACCGACATCGCCCAAACCCCTTTTACTGTCGGTGATCTGGCGTCGCCACGGAGGGGGCGTGTCCAAAGTCTAAATATTTTATATCTCGCGGAATGTGGCAAAACTAACTGCATTCCGCGAGATATTCCATATTAAATAAGACATTCGCTGTTCATTTTCCATTATTCGATATTTCCACCCCTACCTGCAGCGTCCACGGCAACAACTCCACCAACTGAACATCTACCGCACCGCCGTACCGCTCCCGCCATGGCCGGTAATGCGTTGTCAGAATAATGTGCGCAAAATGAGCGCTCTGTTCCCGTAAAACCGCCATAAACCGCTCCAAATGCGCCTCGTCGCAGGCGCCCAGCACATCGTCGAGCAGCAGCACGGTGGAGGCGTCGCCGTAGCGTTTGGCCAGGGCCAGGAAGATGCACAGCGCCAGGGTATCGAGGTGCGATTCGCTGTAGAGCGACTGCGGCGCGATACCCGTGTGCCGGTGAAAACGGGCGCTCAGTTCCAGCGAGTTTTTGCCTTTTTCCTTGAGAAAAAGTTGTACGCCGCCGATGTGTTCGCCCGGGTGCAGGGCCTGGAACAAGGCGTCCACTTCGCCGGAAATGGCGGCGAGTTCAGTTTCAATATAACTTTTTCGGGTATTTTCCGCGATTTTCAGGGCAGCTTCGGCCGCATGGAGCAGGGTGGCTGTTTCATCGGCTTCGGCGCGGTACCGGAGCACCGCCTGCCAGTTCTGGTGGATGAGGCTGTACCGGTCGAGCGCCTTACTGATGAGTTCGGCTTCGAGACTTTTGCCTTGCAGGAAGCCGGAGAGTGTGGGTTGCAATTCGCCGAATAGTTCGGCGCGGCGGCGCGGGGTTAGATCAGGCGTTTGAAGGATATTCAGGTTTTCTGTGAATACCGGCGCCTTGTCGAGCGGCGTGGCGGCTTCGAGCAGGCGGCTGATGTCGGCGTTGAGGGAGTCGAGGCTGCCCTGCCAGAGGGTTTGCAGGCGTTCGTGTTCGGTGCGGGCGGTATCGGCGGCGGCGGCGGCTTCGCGCAGGGCGTGCATACCGTCGAGGCGGGTTTGCAGTTCGGCCAGCAGGCGGTCGTGGTCGGCGGGTTGGCGGCAGAGGGGACAATTTTGAGGATCGCGCGACGACGCGTTCAGGTAGTACAGTGCTTTTTCGAGCAGGGGCAGCAGGGCGGGGTCTTGCGCCGAGGCGGATTGCAGTTCGGCGAGCCGTTGTTCGGCGGCTTTACGGGCTTCGGCGGCGGAAACGCCCTGCGCGCGGGTATCGTTCAGTTTTTCGAGGGCGATACCAGCGCGTTCCCAAGTCTGGAGGGCGGCGCGCAGGGCGTTGAGTTTTGCCTGTTCGGCGCCCAGGTCTTTGGCGAGTTCGGCCGCGGCCCATTGTTCCCAGCCGGCGCCGGGCGAACCTTCGTTTTTCCAGGTGGCTTCGAGCAATTGTTCCACGCCGGCCAGGGCGCGGGCGATCTGCTCCTGTTCGTTGCGCGTGCTGCGCGCGAGGTTGCGCAGGCCTTCCTCGCTTTTTACAATACCCGATAAATCGAAATAAGCAGCCAGTTGTTCGTAGCGTTGTGCCGGCGCTGCCGTGGCCAGTTCGATGACGCTGCCGCGGCGCAGGTGGCGCAGCGTCACAGGAGGGTCGGCGGGGTCTTTGCGCAGCTTTTTACCGGCGAGGGTCGCTGTAAACGTTCCCGCATCAGTTTCCAGTTGAATATACAATTCTTCCGGTTCATGTCCTTCGGACAGCAGAAAACCCTTGTCGGCGCCGGATTTGTCGTCGAGCGAGCCGTACTGATCGGTGCACAGGCACACGAGCGCGTCGGCAATGGTGGTTTTGCCCGTGCCGTTGTCGCCAAAGATCATAGTGATCCGCTTGCCCGGGTCGAATGCGAGCCGGAACGGACGGGTGGCGCCGCGGAAGGCGTTGATGTCGAGGGAGCGGAGTTGGGTCATTGCGTCATTGGTCGTCATTGAACGTTATCGCGTTATACTTGGATATTGGATATTCCTTGTTGGAAATTGGATATTCTATCAAGTAAAAAAAACGTAGCAGAATATCCAATATCCAACAAGGAATATCCAATGTCCAACGGCCGGCGCAGCAGAATATCCAATGTCCAGGTATCCCGCGTTCAACTCCCCTTCAGCGGCCGGGCGATAAGCACCGCCCTCCAATCCGCTTCGCGCAGCTGGCCTTCGGAGAGGCGCCGGACGAAAAACGCCATGTTGTCGGCGCCGATCAGGCCTTGCTCGAGCAATTGCCGGGCAATGTGTTGGGCTAGCAGGGTGTTGGGCGACTCGGGCGCCGGTTTAGGTTCCTTATTCATAAAAGTACAGTGACACAAAAGTAGGAGCGATTTAACAAATTGGAGGGCTTCAATATTTTATCTCATACGACAAGGTGTCGGATGTTTCGACAAAAAACGAATCGATATGGAGCCAGGGGTCGTTTTTAGCAAACCGCCACTTGACGGCACTCGAATCGCTCAAACAACAACCGAAGGATTTCATGTATGTCTCACCCTTTTTAAGCGTCAGCGGAAACGGCTGGGTGAAGGAATTCCCCCCGTAAAAATAGGATTTGTACTGACATTTGCTAAACACATTGGCATAGATCGAATCGTGCGTACCGGTCTCATTGGTGATCATCAATTTCAAAGTGCCGTCCAAAGGCGGCAGTTTTATGGTAACATTCCTGCAATCGCCTTCCTGGCTTTCAAGCGTAAAAACCGGCGAATACCCGGCCCGCATTACCTCCCAAACAGAAATAGTGTAGCTATTTTTTTCGTCGGCTGAATAAGAAAATTCACCAGATTGGTTTGTTCTGACGCTCACCTCGGTATCTTGCAGGGAACCCATTTCCTGGTACTCATACCGTAAGTGTACGGACGCCCCTGATACCGGCCCGCCTGTTTTGGCGTCCAGGACGACGCCGCGGATACACGCCCCCTTTTTACAGGCGGGTGTAAAAAGAATGGAAAGCAGCGCGAGGTAAAGAATTTGTTTTTTCATGTAAATGGAATTATAAGTTTCGGAAAATAAATATGTTTGGGAAACGAAGCGTGACAGGAAATCGTTGCCTTGAATTGTTATAAGTTTATTTTCGATTACTATGAGACTTAATTTGCTGCTTTTTTTGCTATCCGCCTGCGCTTTTAAGCTCCGGTCCCAGACCGACTCGAGCGGCGTCCCGTTCGTCGCCTACTGGTCGACCGGCGATTCTTACAACTTTAAGGTAACTAAGGTTAAACAGAAATGGAAGGACGACAAACTGGTCAAAAATGACTCCACGCAGTACATCGCCAATTTTGAGGTCATCGACTCCACGGAGAAATCGTACAAGATCAAATGGACCTTCGAAAACAACCTTGTCAACACCTACGAGATTCCGGAAAAACTCATGGAAAAATATCCGGAATGTAAACGAACCGAAATCATTTACACCACGACGGAAACCGGGGAGTTCGTAGCCATTGAAAATTGGGAGGAATACGGCAAAATGATGAAGGATGTTTTCGATGCGCTCATTGAGACAAACAGCGGGGCAGAAAAAGAAAAACTGACGGCAGTTATGGCGCCCATGATCGAATCTTTCAGTTCGCGGCAGAGTATCGAGGGCGTTGTTTTTAAGGAACTGCAATATTTTCATTTTCCCCTGGGCATTGAAATATCCACTACGGATACCCTGGAATACCAGGAGGAATATCCGCATATTTTTGGCGGCGACCCTGTTAAAGGCCGGGGTATCCTGTTTGTAGAGGAAGTCGATTTTGAATCGGAATACTGCGTATTGATCAATCAGGCCCAAATGGATCCGGAGCAGGCGAAAGTCCTGTTAACAAGTGCATTTCGGAAAATGGGGATTACCGGTGAAAATTTGGATGAAGAGCTAAAGAACGCGGATATAAGCATCCGGGACGACAACCGGTATGCCTATTTTTATTTTCCCGGCGTGCCGGTATTCATTGAAACCATGCGGGAGACAAAATTTCAGATGGGTAAAGAGGAATCCGTGGGTATAGAAAAAACCATTATCGAATTAATCGACTGATCATGAATTTATCCATCGAAAATTTTCTTTTTATAGGCTCTGTTTTGCTGTTCATCAGCATTATAGCCGGCCGCACGACCCACCGCTTCGGAATACCCACCCTGGTGCTTTTCCTGAGTATCGGCATGCTGGCCGGTTCCGAAGGAATTGGCGGCATTTATTTCGACGATCCTAAAATTGCACAGTTTATCGGTGTGGTGTGTCTCAATTTTATTCTTTTTTCGGGCGGTTTGGACACTAACTGGGAGTCCATCAAACCCGTATTGTGGCAAGGTATTACCCTTTCCACGTTCGGTGTGCTGCTGACCGCCGTTATTTTGGGTACTTTCGTTTGGGCAGTTACGGATTTTACCATTTACGAAGGACTGCTCCTGGGTTCCATCGTTTCATCGACCGACGCGGCGGCTGTTTTTTCCATACTCCGGTCCAAAAGCCTGGCCTTGAAAAGCAACCTGCGCCCCACGCTCGAACTGGAAAGCGGCAGCAACGACCCCATGGCCTACGTGCTGACGCTCGTTTTTCTGGGGCTGGTGGTCAACCAGGATCAAAACCCGCTGTCGGCCATTCCTTTTTTTCTCAAACAAATGCTCATCGGCGGTGTGGCTGGTATGGTATCGGGTTATATCAGCAAAGAGATCATCAACAAGATCCGGCTCGACTACGAAGGGCTGTATTCCGTGCTGGTGATCGCGCTGATGTTTATCACCTTTACGGGCGCCGACATGCTCGGCGGCAACGGGTTCCTGGCCATTTATCTGAGCGCCGTGTATTTGGGCAACCAGGATCTGATCCACAAAAAAACCATCCTGAAAATGTTCGACGGCCTGGCCTGGCTGATGCAGATTGTGCTGTTCCTGACGCTCGGGCTGCTGGTATTTCCCTCGCATATCGTGCCGGTGATCGGCATCGGGTTGCTCATTTCGCTGTTCCTCATCTTCGTTGCGCGGCCATTAAGCGTATTTATCAGCCTGACGCCGTTCAAAATGAAAACCCGGCGCCGCTGGTATATTTCCTGGGTGGGGCTGCGGGGGGCGGTGCCGGTGGTGTTTGCCACTTATCCTTTGCTGGCCGGCATCGAAAAGGCTGACATGATCTTCAACATCGTATTTTTTATTTCCCTCACCTCGGTGCTGATCCAGGGCACTACCCTGCCGCTGGTGGCCAAATGGCTGCACGTGGCCCTGCCTGTGAGCGCAAAGCCCAAAAAACTGACGGATATATTCCTGTCCGACACGCCCAAAAAAATCAAGGCGGAAATAGAAATTCAGGAAAACGGATATGCCGCGGGTAAAAAAATTGTTGACCTTGCATTCCCTCATACAGCCGTTATTGCCACGATAAAAAGAGGTGAAACCTACATCATGCCGAACGGCTCTACCGAAATCAAACCGAAAGATATTTTGATCATTCTGTCCGACAACCGGGAGAGCCTCGAGCAAGTGTCGGAAAGTTTAAAACAGGAGGTTCCTGTATAATGGTTATGAAAAAACGGTTTCTGGTACTCATCGATTTTTCCCCCGGCAGCGCGGACCTGCTGCGGTACGCGTACGACTGGAGCAGGGTTGTTCACGCCGAAATATTGCTGGTGCATCACACCACCCTTTTGTTGCCGCTTTTTACCGAGCATGACAACAAACTGGCCCTGAAAAAAATGGCAAAAGACGAAGCCCTGGAAAAATTGAAAAAATTTGCCAAAGAAACCCTGTCAGACACCACAAGGATACAGTATCTGGTTTCCGAGGCGCCGCTATTGTCCGTGCTGTCAAAAGCATTGAAAGAGCCCTTCGAACACCTCGTTTTTTTAGGGCTGAAAGGGGCCGGCGTACTGAAAAAAATATTTATCGGCAGTACGGCGATCAGGGTGATCGAAAACACTCCCGCCATCGTGGCGGCTATCCCCCTGCACGTGGAGCGGTTTTCAGCAGAAAAAATCTACGTGGCGATCAATGATAGAAATCTCCTGAACATTATCGGCTTCAATCGTTTCCTGCAATTTATCGAGAACAAAACAGGGCAGCTCATTTTCTTTTCGCTGACCAAACCGGAAGACGATATCACTTCGGTTGAACGCTATTTACAGGATTTGCGCGACATGTACAAAAATACGAGAGACACCTCCTATGAAATTTATAGCGGCGCCAACCTTTTTGAGAACATAAAAAGCGTGATCAACAATAAAACCGCGGAGCTGCTGGTATTGCAAAAAGGTTCGCGCCTGCTGAGCGATCATTATTTCAGAAAATTTGTTATCAATGAGTTGGTATATGATGGGGAAACGCCGTTGATTGTTTTGCCATGATCAATCCTTCCTATGAAAAAATTTTTCCTCCGCCTCTTTAAATACACCGGCCTCGCCATCGGCAGCCTCCTCCTGCTGATGTTTCTGTGGCCTGTTCTTTTCCCCGGTACGGCGGCGAAACAGATCAAAATATGGGTAAATGCCCATATCGACGGCGAATTGAATTTCTCCGAAGCCCGCCTCTCCTTTTTCCGGCATTTTCCGGCCCTCACGCTGACCATGCACGACTTCTCGCTCACCGGCGCGGCGCCTTTTGAAAAAGACACCCTCCTGGCGGGCGAGGCGCTCGGCTTCGGACTCGACGTGTTCTCCCTGTTCCGCAAAACCCTCGACGTACATTCCTTCTATCTCGACAACGCCCGCATCAACGTGCAGGTGGATACCCTGGGCCGCGCCAACTACAACATCTACCGGGCAAAACCCAAAGACGACACGCAGGCCGACAGCAGCAACACCCACCTGGAACTCGCCGGCGTGTTCATCAACAACTGTTCGGTAACCTACCACGACCGCTCCCTACCCATGCTGATCGAGGCCCGGGAGTTTTACTACGAAGGCCGCGGCGACCTCGCCAAAAGCCAGTTCGACCTGCAATCCGAAATTCGCGCCGCGAGCTTTGATTTGATCTACGACGGCGTCGCTTATTTCCTGAAAAGGAAACTGGAAGCCGAACTGGTGACCGGAATCAACACCGCTTCACTGGCCTTCCGGTTCCACAAAGACAAACTGCTCATCAACCGCCTGCCCGTCGATTTCTTCGGCAGTATGGCCATCCTCCACGACGGCTACGACATCGACCTGAACGTGGTGTCGGGTACCACCGATTTCGGCAATATCTTTTCCGTGTTGCCGCCCGAATACGACCAGTGGTTTGCCGATACGCGTTTCAGCGGGCTGTCACAGATCGTCGTGACCCTGAAAGGCCCCTACCGCGCCGCCACCGGTGAGGCGCCCGACCTCGACGTCCGGATGTGGGTGCGCGACGGCTCCATTCAGCACAACCTGGCCCCCGCTCCGCTGCAACGCTTTTTTATTAATGCCAGGGCCCATATCCCCGGGCTGAACCCCGACAGCTTGTCCCTGTCGATCGACACGCTCCGCTTCGCGATGAACGGCGAACCCACCCGCGCCACGCTCTATGTCCGGGGGATCGGTCAACCCTATATCAAAACCGAAGCGCAAAGCCGGCTCGACCTGTCCCTGTTCGCAAGCGCCCTGCAACTCAGCGCCGCCGAACTGCAAGGCCGGCTCGATCTGGATATCCGCGCCGAGGGGTTTTACCGCACCGCCGTCCGGCGCGGTAAAACCCGCAACGATACAATTATCACCTCCATTCCGGCTTATCATCTGGAAGCCGGTCTGCGACAGGGCCATTTTAAACTCCGGGATTTCGAACTGCCCATACAAAATATCGAAGCGCAGATCCGTTCGGATTGCGCTTCGGGCCAATTGCAGGATATTGCCTTTGCGCTCGACACTTTTCATTTCGTTCTGGGCCCGGGTCACGCCTCGGGCCGACTGGCTGTAAAAGGCCTGGAAAAAAGCGTCGTGCAGGCCGACATAAAAGCCGACCTGAAACTGGAAGACCTGGCCCGGGCCATACCCATCAAAGACTACACGTTCCGGGGCGCCCTGAAAGCCGGCGTGCAGGCAAACGGCACATTCGACCTGGAGCGGAAAATACTGCCCGTCGTCAGTGGCGCACTGCAACTGGAAAACGGTTTTCTGCAAACGCCATACTATCCTAAACCCATTGAAAACCTGCAAATTAACGTCAACGTCAACGGCAAAAGCGGCGGCTACCGCGACCTGGCCGTGCAGATTAAACCCCTTGCCTTCCTGTTCGAGCAACAGCCCTTCACCCTGACGGCCGATCTGACCAACCCCGACGACCTGCGCTACCGCATCGCCGCCAACGGCACGCTCGACCTGGGCCGGCTCTACCAGGTGTTCGCCGCGGAGGGCTACGACGTGGTGGGCCTGCTTCAGGCCAACCTGGAAGCCCGGGGCAGCGAGGCCGACGCCCGCAACGGCCGCTACGACCGCATCCGGCACAAGGGCACGCTGCGGCTCAAAAACGTGGAGCTGCGCAGCGCCGATTATCCCGACCCCTTCTTCGTGCCCGCCGCCACCCTTCGCTTTGAAGAGGACAAAGCCTGGCTTACCAATACTGTACTGCGCTACCGGAAAAACGTATTTACCCTGAACGGCTATGCCCAAAACTTTATCGGACACACCATGGGCGGCAGTACGCTGAAAGGGCAACTGTCCGTAGCCTGCCCGCGGCTGGTGGTCGACGATTTCATGGCCCTGAGCCCGCCTGCCGCCAAGGCCGCCCCGGCGAAAACAAACAAACCTGCTGCCGCCAAAGGCGTTGTGCTCCTGCCTAAAGACATGGACCTCGCCCTGGAGGCCGCGATAAACGAAATCCTGTACGGCCAAACCAAACTGGAAAACTTCAACGGACAGGTGGCCATACAAAACGGCAGCCTGCAATTGCAGAAAACGAAGTTCAATATGGCGGGGGCCACTTTTGCATTTGAGGGCGGCTATACACCCGTAAACGCGCGCAGGGCCCGTTTCACCTTTTCGGCCAAAGCCGACTCCTTCGACGTGCAACGGGCTTACCGCGAAATTCCGATGTTCCGCGACATCGCCGGCGCCGCCGAAAAAGCCCAGGGGATCGTCTCGCTGGAATATCAACTGGAGGGCCGCCTGAACGAACGTATGGCGCCCGTGTATCCCAGCATCAAAGGCCAGGGCGTCGTCAAACTGGCACAGGTAAAAATAAAAGGCCTGAAGATTTTCGGCGCCGTGAGCAAAGCCACCGGCCACGACCAGGTGAACGACCCCGACCTGAAAGCCGTGGTGATGAAATCGTCTATTGCCAACAATATCGTCACGATTGAGCGCACCAAGATGAAAGTGCACGGCTTCCGCCCGCGTATAGAAGGCCAGGCCTCGCTCGACGGCCGGCTGAACCTGCGCTTCCGGCTCGGTTTGCCGCCTTTCGGCTTGCTGGGCATACCGATGACCATTACCGGCACTTCGGAAAACCCGGTGGTGGAGATACGGAAAGGGAAAGAGGGGGACGAGCTGGATGAGGAGGTGGACGAGGAGCCGGATGAACAGGACCAGTAATGTCACATATCCAACGCAAACCGGGATTATCCAACAGCATTTCGGCGAGGTTACCGGCAACGCTTTTTAATTTGTTTCTGTTTAGGAGTTATACCGCGCGCCGGCGGAGGTAAATGAATAAGTCTGTTTTATATTCATGAAGCATCGTCCAATAAGGTCACTTCACAATTGAACGCACGCTTCCTTCCCGCAAGCGCGTGTCCAAAGTATCGCCGGATTGCACCTCATCCGCGGCTGTCACCACCTTTCCATTTTTCAGCGTCAGGCTAAACCCCCGGCGTAAAGCGGCATCGGGATGAAGGGCGGCACATAATGTTTCGGCCTGTTCCAGTTGCCGGCCGGCGGCGAGCAACTGACGCCGGACCAGGGCCGGCAACGCGGCAGATATTTGTTCGATTTGTTGTTTGGCCGACCGTGTGCGGCCCTGGACACCCCAGCGCGCGGCGCCTTCCAGGTTTTGCAATTCGAGGGTATTCATTTTCAGGTGGTAAGCAGCCGTTTCCCGGATATGAGCGGCGGCGCGCAGCACGCCGTTTTCAAAAAACAGGTTGTGCTGGATGAGAAAATCGGCCACGGCAGTCGGGGTTTTCAAGGTAGTGTGCGCCACCATGTCGAGCACCGATTCGTCGGCGTCGTGGCCGATGCCGGTGAAAAGTGGCAGGGGAAGCGCCGCGGCGGTTTTACAGAGGTTCAGCCGGTCGAAGGCTGCGAGGTCGGTACGGGCGCCGCCGCCGCGCAGGATAACGGCGCAGTCGAAACGTTCGCGTTGGGCGGCGATGGCCTCCAGGGCGGCGATCAGTTCGGGCTCGGCATTGTCGCCCTGAACGGCCGAGGAAAACAGGCGGCACTGGAAACGGTATCCGAACGCATTGGCGGCGAGGTGCTCGCGGAAATCCTGGAAACCGGCGGCGCCTTCCGAGCTGACCGCGGCGACGCGTTGAAGCACTGCCGGTAGCGGCAGGGCACGGTTGCGTTCCAACAGGCCGAGCGCGCGCAGGGTGTCGATGGTTTGGCGGCGCCGGAGTTCGATCTGGCCGAAGGTATAAGCGGGATCGACGTCGGTGATGATGAGTTTGAGGCCGTAGCGCTCGTGGAAATCAACCCGCGCCAGTAAACGCACTTCCCGGCCCTCCTGCAATACTTCGTCGAGGGCAAGCCCCTGCGCCAGGCGCAATTTCTGGTATTCGCGCTGCCAGATGACCGCCTGGGCCTGGGCCGCGATATCGCTGTCGGGGCCCGCGCCTTTTTGCACCAAATCAAGATACAGATGCCCGCGCGAGCGGTTCAGTTGAGCGATCTCCGCGGTGATCCACAGCGCCTCGGGGTAGTTGAGCGCCAGCACGCGGCGGAGGTGTTCGAGGAGATCGAATAGCGTATAGGTTTGCATAAAAAATCAGTGCTCCATCTGCGCATCCACCACCGCGATGGCCACCATATCCACGATTTCCCGCACGGAGGCGCCCAGTTGCAGCACGTGCACCGGTTTTTTCAGGCCCATGATGATGGGGCCGATGATCTCGATGCCGGCTACGGAGCGCACCAGGTTGTAGGCGATGTTGGACGATGACAAGTTGGGGAAGATCAGGGTGTTGGCTGGTCCGGAGGCCAAGTCGCTGAAGGGGTAGTTTTGGCGCATCAACTCGGTATTAAAGGCCAGGTGGGCCTGCATTTCGCCATCCACCACTAATTTCGGGTGCTTCGCTTTCAGAATGGCCGTGGCCGTGCGCATTTTGATGGCTGCCGGCCCGTCGGCCACCGATCCGAAGTTGGAGTAGGTGAGCATGGCGAGGCGGGGTTTCATATTGAATTTTTCCACCTGTTTGGCGGCCAGCTCGGCGATTTCGACCACGTCTTCTGCCGTGGGATCGAGGTTGATGGTGGTGTCGGCCAGGAACAGGGGGCCGAACCGGCTCATCAGGATGTACATGCCCGACACCTTTTTGATACCCGGATCGGGGCCGATGACGCGCAGTGCCGGGCGGATGGTGTCGGGGTAGTTGCGTGTAAGACCGCCTATCATGGCGTCGGCTTCGCCGGTTTCCACCATCATCACGCCGAAATAGTTCCGGTGTTTGATCACCTGACGGGCTTCGGCCAGTATCAGGCCTTTGCGCTGCCGTTTTTCATACAGGATATTGGCGTAGCGTTCCATGCGTTCCTTCTCTTCGGGAGTGGCCGGGTTTTTAGGATCGATGATGGGTATGCCGTTAAGTGTGATGGAATGTTCTTCGGCCAGGTTCCGGACCTTTTCCACATTGCCCAACAGGATGGGATAGGCGATGCCTTCGTCCATGGCCACCTGCACTGCTTTTAGTACCGATATGTTTTCGGCGTCGGCAAACACCACGCGTTTGGGTTGTTGTTTCGCTTTGGTTTGGATAACGCGGGTCAGGTTGTTGTCGATGCCGAGGCGCTTGGACAACTGGATTTCATATTCTTCCCAGTCGGCGATCGGTTTTTGGGCCACCCCCGACTCCATGGCCGCGCGGGCCACCGCGGGGGCCACGGTGATAAGCAGGCGCGGATCGACGGGTTTGGGAATGATATAATTGCGGCCATACACGAGGTTGGCGTTGTTGTAGGCCAGGTTGACGATATCGGGCACGGGTTTTTTGGCCAGTTCAGCCAGGGCGCGCACGGCGGCCAGTTTCATTTCCTCGTTGATGGCACGGGAGCGCACGTCGAGTGCGCCGCGGAAGATATAGGGGAAGCCCAGCACATTGTTTACCTGGTTGGGATAGTCGGAGCGGCCGGTGGCCATGATGATATCTTGCCGTGCTGCCGTGGCTTCCTCGTAGCTGATCTCCGGCGTGGGATTGGCCATGGCGAATACGATGCAATCGGGGGCCATGGTTTTGACCATTTCACCGTTCAGTACGTTGCCTTTGGAAAGGCCTACGAACACATCGGCGCCGCGGAGGGCATCGGCCAGGGTGGTGTGGACGGGGAGCCGGTCGTTGACAAATTCACTTTTTTTACCGTCGAGGTTGTCGCGCGTGGGATGCAACAGGCCCTTGCTGTCGAACATGAACACATTGGCTTTTTGCGCGCCGAGGGCGCAATAGAGCCGGGTGCAGGAAATGGCGGAAGCGCCGGCGCCATTGACGACGATCTTTACTTTGGCGATGTCTTTATTGACAATTTCCAGGGCGTTCAGCAGGGCGGCGGCGCTGATGATGGCCGTGCCATGCTGGTCGTCGTGCATCACCGGGATATTGAGCTCCTTTTTCAGCCGTTCTTCGATCTCGAAACATTCGGGCGCGGAAACATCCTCCAGGTTGACGCCGCCGAAGGTGGGTTCGAGTATTTTGACCGTTCGGACGAACTCATCCACGTCCTTGGTGTCGAGTTCGATGTCGAACACGTCGATGTCGGCGTATATTTTGAACAACAGGCCTTTGCCTTCCATTACCGGTTTGCCGGCGGCGGGCCCGATGTCGCCCAAGCCCAGCACGGCCGTGCCGTTGCTGATAACCGCAACCAAATTGCCTTTGGCGGTGTATTTATATACATCTTCGGGGTTGTCGGCGATGGCCAGGCAGGGCTCGGCTACGCCCGGAGAGTAGGCCAGCGAGAGGTCGCGCTGGTTGGCCGTTTCTTTGGAAGGGATTACTTCGATCTTGCCCGGACGGCCCTTGGCGTGGTAGTGCAGGGCCTCGTCGCGGAGGGTGGTTTCTTTGCTCATATTCGGAAGGCGATGATTGAGGCGCGAATGTACGGTGCGCAGGGCAATTTGACTTTCCAAGTTTTGAAAACTTGGAAAGTCTGCACGAAATACCTGGTGCAACGGCTGTTTAAATAATCCGGCACGCCCTGGTACTAAACCTCTTCCGGACGTTCCGTTTTCTTCGCCTCATTCCATAAGCCGTCCATTTCGGCCAGCGTCATGTCCTTTAAGGGCCGGGGCGCATTGGCCTCGATGTATTCGAAGCGCCGTTTGAATTTTCGGTTGACGCGTTCCAGCGCCGTTTCGGGTTCCACGCCGATAAAACGGCCGTAGTTGACGAGGGCGAACAACACGTCGCCATATTCTTCTTCAATTTTGTGCTGAGCGGCGCCGGTTTGGACATTTTCCTGCAATTCGCCGAGTTCTTCTTCCACTTTGGCCCACACCTGTTCGGTGGTTTCCCATTCGAAGCCCACCTGTTTGGTTTTTTCCTGCATGCGATAGGCTTTCACCAGGGCGGGCAGGCTGTTGGGCACGCCGGCGAGCAGCGATTTTTTGCCTTCCTTTAGTTTGAGTTGTTCCCAGTTGCGTTTTACCTCCTCGTCGTCGGCTACCTGTACGTTGCCGTAGATGTGCGGGTGGCGGGAAACCAGTTTGTCGCAGATGGCATGCAGGGCATCGGCGATATCGAAAGCGCCATTTTCGGCGCCGATTTTGGCGTAGAACACCATGTGCAGCATCAGGTCGCCGATCTCCTCTTTCACGCCGTTCAGGTCGTGGTCGAGAATGGCATCGGCCAGTTCGTACGTTTCCTCGATAGTGAGGTTGCGCAGCGATTCGAGGGTCTGCTTGCGATCCCAGGGACATTTTTCGCGCAGCTCGTCCATGATGGTGAGCAAGCGGCCGAAGGCGTCGAGTTTTTGCTGAAAGGTGTTCATAAGATAGTTTATAGGGTTTATGAGGTTTATGAGGTTTATGAGGTTTATGAGGTTTATGAGGTTTATGAGGTTTATGAG
>CALEYM010000374.1 GCA_937926185.1 uncultured Bacteroidota bacterium
AGGCATGAGGGGCTAGGTAATTGAGGGAAGAACGTGGTCTGTCAAAATTATACGTCTTAAACCTCTTGCCCAAATAGTCATTGATTTCGTCCAGTGAGTTAAACCAATGCAAGTTCAGGCACTCCGTTCTCAGGGTTCCATTGAGGCGTTCGATAATACCGTTTTGTGTTGGTTTTCCAGGCTGGATAAATCGAAGTTCTATCTTGTTTCGCTCAGCCCACTCTTTGAGGTGTTGACTGATAAATTCCGGGCCATTGTCACAGCGGATATAAGCAGGTTTGCCGCGCTGGTCAATGATTTTATCCAACACGTCACTCAATTTGGTTGCTGTTATACTCCGGGCGGCCTCTACCCATAAATTTTTACGCGAGCGTTCATCGACAACATTGATCACCCGTACGCTTTGTTGTTGCTCACCGATGACCCACTCACTTAAGAAATCCATGGCCCAGCCTTCATTAATGTGTTTTGGGGGTAATAAGTCCTGATAAACCCGTTTAATACGTGGCTTTTTCGGGGTATGGTGCAAACTAAGTCCACCCAGGCGATATAGGCGATAGGCGCGGCGCCAACTGATACGCATCTTTTGGCAGCACATATAGGCATACATCAGACGAAATCCCCAGCAGCGATGCTCCCGGCGGATTTTTTTCATCTGCTCTATGGCATTGGACTGTTTTAATTGCCGAACTTCCTCCGCTTTGTACTTCCGTCGTTCATAAACACTGCTGCGCCGGAATTTCAACCACACACAAACACAGCGTAGGCTTAGGTCCGGAAATTGTCCCTGGATTTGGCCCACTAACTTTTCTTTTTGTTGTGGGCCGCAAACTTTTTTGCGATTTGCAGCGCCTCCGACACCACCTCATGCTTGAGTTGCAACTCCGCATACATTTTTTTCAACCGAAGGTTTTCTGCTTCCAATTCCCGAAGCCGCCGTTTTTCTTCATGCTGCGATTCGGCCAACTCGTTTTTCCATTTGTAGAACGTCGCCGGGCTGATCTGCTGTTCCTCACACAACTGCTCTACTGTCTTGTTCCCTTTCAGGTGAGCATCCACAAGTGCCTTCCGTTGGCTCTCGTTAAATCGACTCTTTTTCATGTGTACCCTTTTTTAAGTGTGAAAGTTACGAGGTTTAACTTTCTCTACTTATTTTTGGTACCGCCTTGCGGGGGGCAGGACACTATGGCGTGGATGCGCCGGAAGTGCGTTTCCCAGGCGTGATCCCGTTCGACCAACCCTACGGCCGCGCCGCTGCCGACAGCGTCCGCCAACTTATCAAAGGCCAAACGGTGCTCGTCAAATATCGGTATTCCGATGTGTACAAGCGACCGGTATGTGAAATTTTCTTCACCGTGAAAAATCCGGAACAGACGACCGATACGCTTGATTTGGCGCAGTTTATCGTCTCGAAAGGCTGGGCCTGGTACCGGACGGAGCAGAAAAATACCAAGGCAAATAGCCTGCTGAAAAAGATTCAGGCGTATGCGAAGGGGCAAAAGGTTGGGCTTTGGGGGGAGAAAGGACGGGCGGTTAGGCCGGAGATGTTTCGGAGGAGGTTTCGGTAGTGCCGGTCCGATTTAGGGCTAATTCTTTTCCACCCGGTATAATTGGACGCCTTTTCTATAATCCGCTGCATCGCCTTTACCCAAGCTTTGTTTTCATTCTTCCGCCGCTTGCCTACCACCGCCACGTTTTTGCTTCAAATTTTTAGTCAACGCTTCTACCCGCTCCGCCAACTCTTGCGAGGTGGGAAAAAACTGCGACAATTCTTTTGGCAAGGATTCGGTTAGCGTGTACGTGGCAATGCCGATGGGCTTGTTGACATCTTGCAGGGCAAATTCCACGATCGTCCGGGATTTGCTTTTGCAGATGATGATGCCGATACTGGGTTGTTCATGCGGTTTTCGGTAGAGTCGGTTCAGGGCTGATAGGTAAAAATTCATTTTCCCGGCATATTCCGGCTGAAATTCGTCAATTTTCAGGTCAATCGCCACCAGGCATTGGAGCGACCGATGGTACAGCAGCAAATCAATTTCAAAATGCTTTCCGTCCACTGTCACCCCGACTTGATTGCCAACAAACGTGAAATCACCGCCCATAGAGGCTAAAAAATCTCGGATATTGCTCAAAAGCGCCTGTTCCAATTGCGCTTCGGTATATGGTTCCGACAGGTGAAGGAAACCGAAGGTGTATTCATCCCGGATGACCGAGGCGGCGCCTTCGATCTGCACAGCGGGCAACGTTTCTTCGAAGTTGTGCTGGTTGAGTAGCGTGTTTTCCCACAATTGGCTGGCAATGGCATTGGTCAAAGCAGTTTTTGACCAATGGTGCCGGGCAGCCATTTTGATATAGAAAAAGCGTTGGTGCTCATCCTTACACTTTGCCAAAACGATAAGGTGCTTGGTCCAACTAACTTCTCCAACCACTGGTTGGAGAAGTTGGCTTTGATTGTATTCGACAAATAGTTGGCGCATGTACCATAGATTTTGGGCAGAATAACCTTTTGCGTTCGGGAAAGCCTGTTGCAGTTCTCCCGAGAGCCGTTCGACGATGCTTTTGCCCCAACCATACGTCTGCTGTCGTTCCACGATGGTTTTGCCAATGCTCCAATACAACGCAATTTGCTCCTGATTAACGGTTTGCAATGCGCGGTATTGGGCGGCTTTAATCATCTGTTTTATGTCTTCGACCATGTTGAAAAAGTCATGGTCGGCGATCCGTTCCGGTTGTTCCATCTTGAATAAATTAAGAGAGTCCGAAAAATACCGACAAATCCTGAAATACTGCCCGCGCCACCGAAATTCCCGGTACACCGACATATACAAGCGCCCGGTGTGTGAAATTTTCTTCACCTTAAAAAAATCCAGAGCAGACGGCCGATACGCTCGATTTGGCGCAGCATATCGTCTCTAAAGGCTGGGCTTGGTGCCGGACGGAGCAGAAAAATACGAAGGCGAATAGCCTGATGAAGAAGATTCAGGCGTATGCGAAGGAACAGAAGCTTGGGCTTTGGGAGGAGAAAGGGCGGGCGGTTAGGCCGGAGACGTTTCGGAAGAGGTTTCGGGTTAGGAAGGGTGAATGATGATTTTGGTCAGTGTTGAAAAATGCAAAAAAACAAGGATTTAGTAGCGGCAGCTAAACCCTTGTTTTCTTTGACTGATTAATCTGTCTTGACACAATGAACACGGCCAATTTGATCCAGAGGTTATCTTCTCGCAGTTGATTTGCCATATCGTACCCTACTGTAGACTAGTGTTGTCTGGTATTATGCCGAAATCTGTTCATGAGTATTGCATAAAACGATCTTTTTCTTGAATTTTTATATCAACATTGAGGCTCTTGCCTGTTTTTTGTCAAGTATTTGCGACTTTTCAGTAGCCCTGAAATATAGCCGTTTAGATTTATAGTCAGAGTGACGAAAAATAAAGAGAAGTGAACGTTGTAGAATAAACGTCTTCCCTTATTCTATTTTGATCGCTTTTGCGATTCTGTTTTGATTATTCAGATTTATACTTATAAAATAAGTGCCATTTTTTAATGTTTTTATCAAGCGAATTGGTATGATATTGATTCCATGGAAAAATTCAGATTTATAGCAATCGACCATTTTCCCCTCTTGATCATATATATTTATATCTAAAATGGCAGGATAAGGCTCCCGGTAGTCTAAAACTATCCAAAAATGATCTTTAAATGGATTGGGGTAAATATAATGGTCTACAATTTGATTATTTACTCCTTGGTTTGTATGAGTAAGAAGGCCAT
>CALEYM010000375.1 GCA_937926185.1 uncultured Bacteroidota bacterium
GTGATCACGTCGCCGGCGCTCATTTGCGCCTCGCGGGCGGCCGATTCTTCGGTAAAATCAGAGATTTTGGCGCCGCGCTGATCGCCTTCGCCGGCGGCAGAAGAATAAACGCCGAGGCAGGCTTCCTTTTCCCGGATATTGACCTTAATATCTTTGGGCATCCAGTCAAAGTTCAGCGATTTGGTTTTTTGTTCGCCCAGAACGGCCTCTGCCACGCCTTGTTTTCCGCCGCGTTTGTAGGTGACGCGCAGCTTTTCGGCGGGTTTGGTGTACGACATAAAGTCGGTGATGTCTTCCCAGTCTTTGATGGGCGTATCGTTCAGTTGCAGCAGCACATCGCCGTCCTGAAGCCCGGCTTTGGCGGCAGCGCCGTCTTCCGTGACATCGATTTTGACGCCGTCGGTTTCTTCTCCCTCGTCGTTCCAGTCGTCGTCGCCGTCGGTGATGCCGAGGAAGCCGCGTTTGTTGTCTTCGGGATTGTTTTTCACTTCACCGCGTTTGGTGAGCGTAGCCTCCGTTTCGGCTTTTTTCCCGTTCCGGCTGTAAACGATCTTCATTTTGTCGCCGGGTTTGGTTTTGCCGATAATTTCGGCCAGTTGATCCCACTCATTTACTTCGGCGCCGTTCAGGCTCAGAATGACGTCGTTGGTGCGAAGGCCGGCTTTATCGGCGGCGGAACCGCGCACGACCTCTACCGTCAGCCCCGGTTCATCGGGGTTTTCGTCGCTGTCTTCTTCCACGCCCAGAAAAGCCCGTTTGTCGTTGCCAAACGCAACGGCCAATTCTTCTCCCAGGTTGACATTGAAGTCGGAATTATAGTTGTAATTATACTCGTAGTGGCGATCGTTGTCGTGGTTGTTATGCCGTCTGACGATGACGGTACGATCGTCGTCATCGCCTTCTGAAACCCGCACGTCCAGTTGGACGTTATCGGCGCGGTTTTCTTTGATGTACTGATCCACATCGAAGTTTTCGGCGGCTTTACCTTTTTTTACGATGGTTTCGGTTGTCTCTGTGCCGTCGGCATCGACGGTGCGTTTGGTAATGACGACTTTTTTGTCGCCGGACGGAACGGATTGTTGAGCAACCAGGGAGGAAAAGCACCACGGCAATAAAACGAACGCCGCGGCGAGGATGGTACCGACTGTTTTCATAGCAAGAAACATTTTAGCGCCCCGCCCCTTCTTTAAAAAGCGGCAGAGTTTTTAGTTTAAGTCAAGGAATTTGTTTGGCGAAAGGTATTACGAAATTATTCGTACTTCAAAACCGGCCGGTCGTTTTAAGCAGACATTAACACGACTTTAACCCTCAGCGCCAAAGACAAAAACCCCGCGGCGAAGTTGCTTGCCGGCCTGGGCATTAGTGTAAAATATTCGACAGGCGATAAAACAAAACAGGCGAAAAGACATTCCTCGTGTTCACAGATTTTAATTTTAACAAATTTTGGGAACGGGCTTTAACAAATATACTGAGGTTGGGGAAATTGCGTTATTACCCACGTCTCAATTCAAAAACTACTACTAACGAACCGGTTTTATGGCAAATGCGAATTACAAGATCCTGCTCGTAGAGGACGACCAAAATTTCGGCGACGTGCTCCGCTCCTACCTCGATATGCACGACTATTCCGTCACGTTGGCTACCGATGGCATGCTGGGCCTGGAGACCTTTAAAAAGGGTCAGTTCGACCTGTGTATCCTGGATGTTATGATGCCCCGCAAAGACGGATTTACCCTGGCGCGGGAAATCCGCGAGCGCGACCAGGAAGTGCCGATCATTTTTTTGACGGCCAAAACCATGAAAGACGATGTATTGCAGGGATTCAAAATAGGCGCCGACGATTATATCGCCAAGCCGTTCAACTCGGAAGAATTGCTGTTGCGCATACAGGCGGTGCTCAAACGGGTGAATAAAACCGCCGACCCGCGCGACGACCAGCGCGAATTTATCATCGGCAAATTCCATTTCAATTATCCGCTGCGTATTCTGACGTATAACGATCCGATACCCGGCGAAGAGAATCAGTGGAAACTCAGCCCGAAAGAAGCCGAACTGCTGCGGATGTTTTGCAAATACATCAACGACGTGACGCCGCGTTCCGAGGCCCTCACCAAGATATGGCATGAAGACAACTACTTCACCGCCCGTTCGATGGATGTATTCGTGACCAAACTGCGGAAATACCTGGCCAAGGACCCGGCTATCGAAATCGTCAATATCCACGGCAACGGGTTTCAGCTGCTGGTGAAGGATATGGCGTAATATTTCGGGCTCCGGCAATATTTCCCTCGCCTCTTGTAACTTTGCCAACTTGCCTTTTGCCCTCTGCCTGTTACCTTTGGCGGATTCATGCGAAGCAAGCTGCAAAAATTCACCGAATTCGCCCAATCGCTGCTGCCGCACGAGACGGCTTACCTGTTGTCGGTCCAGCAATTCGACGACAAGACGAAACTCGGCATCCTGGAACGGGCAGACCACAACTGCCGGAACCCGGCGCAGTCGCTTCCTTATGACGAGGCGTTGGACAAGCGCAAATATTCAAACCTGAAACAATGGATCAGCGAACGCCTGCACGCCGCTGACGTGGATACGGCGTACGAGTGGCTGCTGGAAACCGAACGGCAAATCGAAACCGACAGCATTGCGCCGGCGGGAGAAGAGCGCCTCCTGGCGCTGCTGCGTGACTGCACACCATCGGACTATCATTTCGTCAAATATTACGAGCTTGCGCTTCGCTACCGGCATTTTCTGCTGATCCGGATGCGGTATGCCGAACACCGGGCGGTGGCCGAATTTCTCGAACGGTTCCAGCCAGCCTGCGAACGGTCAGGGGAAGTGCGGGAAAAACTGCACCGCGCCACGGAAGACATCGTTCGGCAATATTCCGGACACGGCGGCGAAAGCATCCAATGGGAACCCTGGCTCACGGAGGTGTTTTACGATGAAACCCTCGACGGCTGGAACCGGTACATGGCATTGGTACGCCTGACCTTTTTATATTACAACTACCGCCGCTTCGAGCCGGTACGCGAGAAATACGACTACCTCGACGCCTTGTTCCGGCAGGGGAAATATTATTCCAAACGCCTGCTTATTAACTACTACGGCAACCGGCTCCTGCTGCACAGCCGCTTTCAGGAATACGACGAGGCGGAATACTACGGCTACCTTTCAGTACGGGTAAAAACGGCCGACTACCTGCACTACGTGAATAACCTCTGCGCCGTATTGCTGCGCCGCAAAAAATACCCCGAAGCGCTGGCCGTAATGAAAGCCGCCCTGCCCGAAAGTCGCGGCACCCACAGTTTCCACAATAAAATTGGTTTCGCGGCGCATTACCTGCGCTGCCTGCGGCATACAAGCCAGTACCGCGGCGGCGAAAATTACGCTGAAACTTACCTGCGCGCCTACCGGAAAGAAATTTTCGAACACCGCTGGCACGCATTCTTTACCGCTTTCCTGGAAATTCTGCTGGCGCAAAAAAACTACCTCAAAATCAGCCGAACCGTTGAAAAATACCATTTGCCGGAACGCGACCGGGCATATACCGGAAAAGGATCGTATTTGCCCACCATACCCTGGTTCCAAACAGTCGCCGCTTATAAAACACACCGTATAAGCGCCGAACAGGCACTGGACGATCTGCTCCGACCTTTGCAAGGGCTAAACCTGACTCCGGATAAAACGCTACAGATCAGGGAGTTGGTAGCGGAATTGCAGGCGCACGTGCCGGAGTTGACGGAGGCGGTCGGTAAGGCGTTAACAGC
>CALEYM010000376.1 GCA_937926185.1 uncultured Bacteroidota bacterium
AGCTCTACCAGCTCCTCCGCATCGGCTCGGTGATCGGCGCCAGTATCCTGCTGGCTAAAAGCGGTCTGAGCCTGGCGGACATCGGCGCCTACGAAGGTTTGTTGTACCTCGGCAGCACGGCGGCGTTTCTCTGGGCCAACGGCCTGTTGCAGGGCATTCCGCCCGTATACGCCCGGCTGGCGGAACCGGAACAAAAGGCATTCATTTTTAACAAGTTTCTGATATTCAGCGCTATTGCGCTGCTGATCTGCGCCACGCTCTGGCTGGGCCGGCAATGGGCGGTGCCGGCGCTGACGGGGCTGCCGGAGGCGCCGCATCTCGGCTGGTTTTGCGCATACCTGTTTTTCAACCTCGCTACTCTGCCGGTAGAGTATGTATATCTGCTGCGGGAAAAACCCTGGTCGCTGGTGGGTTGGGGCATGGCGTCTTTCGGATTGTACATGCTCGCGCTTTTCCTGCCGGTGTATTTCGGGTACGGACTGGAAGGCGGGCTGATGGGGCTTGCGGGTCTGGGCGCATTGCGTTTTGTTTGGGCCGTCGCTTTAGTGGGGCGTTATGGCATTCCGGAATTCCGCCCCGACCTGATCGGGCATTATTTGCGGTTTTCTGCGCCATTGGTGCTGAATTTATTGGTGGGCAATCTCGTCCTGCTGTTCGATAACTGGCTGGTGGGCTGGTATTTTCGCGATGAGGCGGTGTTTGCCGTATTCCGCTACGGGTCACGGGAGTTCCCCCTCGCCACGGCGCTGGCCACGGCGCTCGGCACAGCCATGATCGCCCGCATCGCCATACAACCGGAAACGGGCATGGCCGAACTCAAAACCAAAACCCGGCGTTTGTTTCACCTGCTTTTTCCCCTGACGATCCTGCTCCTGTTTATCTCCAAACCGCTGTTCCCGCTCGTGTTCAACCCGGCATTTACCGCCAGCGCGCCCCTGTTCAACATTTACCTGCTGCTCACGGCCAGCAGGGTTTTATTGCCCAATGCCATTATTCTGGCCCAAGGGCAGCCACGGGCCATTCTGCTGGTGGGCTTGGTGGAACTGGCCGTGAAAGTGATCCTGGGCTTTTTATTCATCCACTGGTGGGGTCTGCCCGGCGTGGCCTGGTCGGCCGTGGCGGCGTTTTTGGTGGAAAAAGCCGGTTTGATCTGGTACCTGGAAAAACGGCTGGATGTGCGGACGGGAGATTGGCTGGACTGGCGGTGGTACGCCGGGTACGTGACGGCGTTGTTTTTGGCGTGGGTTATGAATGAATGGTATTTGTTGTAACTTTTCAATTAAAAACCGTAAACTTGTACCCGATTCACGACGGCAATAAATTTATAAGGATGCCCAGGTTTAGGCTCCTTTTTCTTCATTTAAAGCACTGGCAACTATGGCACAACAATCTTTTCGCATCCCGATATTGCTTGCCTTTTTTGCCGCCCAGGCCCAGGCGCAACCGATCCTGCAAAACAACGTTGTTCCGAATATCGGAGATTCCTACCAGATCGCCGATGCAGACACCTTCGGCATTTTCCAGGGCAATGCCGGCGCCAACCAAACCTGGGACTTATCGGCCCTGCAACCGGCTGGCGACACCCATCGCGTTCAGTATCACATTATCGACCCTGACGGCACTCCCTATATCATACATTACCCCAACGCTAACCTGGCCGCCAAAATAGAAGAAGACACGGTCATATACGTTTATTACCGGACGCAACCCGATCAATTATCTTTTTCAGGCACGAGTAGCATTGCTTATAACCAAATTTACTCCGATCCGGACGTTCGGTTGAGATTCCCGACACCTTTCAACGGATCATCCCTGGATACTTTTCGCTATGCCACCAACTTTGGCGCAGGGGTTGTTTCTTATACAGAAGGGACGCGCACAACTACTTACGATGGGTATGGCACCCTCATGACACCCTTGGGTACTTTCCCCGATGCCATGCGTATAAAATCCGTGGCCGCTTATACCGATACGGTCACCCTGGTTGGAAATGTGTTGATTTTAAACCATCACGAACTGACCACCTACGGCTGGTTGCTGGCCGAGCACCCGGATTACCTGGCAGGCATCTATTATCTTAAAACTACAAACGAAACGCAAATCCCGGGATTTGATACCCTGTTTATCGAAAATCCCGTTATAAAAACGGCGAGTTATATCTCTGAAACTGCCGTCGGGGTAAAAGACCTGGCGCCGTCGGTGGAAGGGATCTCTGACCTCATTTTGGGCCCGGTACCGGCGAGCGACCATCTGATATTGCGTTTCAATGCGGCCAAAACCAACAAAAAACTGCAATTGCGCCTGACAGACGCCTTTGGCAGGATATTGCAAACCCGGCCGCTGGATTATACCATGGGTGAAAATGCAGTTTCCCTCTCCATTGGAGATATGCTTTCAGGATCGTATTTCCTGATGATTACCGAC
>CALEYM010000377.1 GCA_937926185.1 uncultured Bacteroidota bacterium
CACAAGACGACGGGGAAGATGATTGACGCGCAAACGGCGCACCTGTGGACGCTACGAGACGGCAAAATCATTGGTTTCCAGCAGTTTACGGATACGAAGCAGGCGGCAGAGGCGGTGAAATAAACGGTTTTTTGCCAGCGGGGCGCCTGTCCATAGCCATCAGCTTAAGGAGACCGGGAGGTTTTAAAACCTTAATTTGAAAAGTGTTCATCTTGTCCTGCGGAATAAATACCTGATTATTTTACCTGTCCTTTCTACCTTTACAAGAAACAACTGGTCAAATAATCTTGAAAAGTCCAAATCAAAAAGAGCAATACCATGCAAGCAAAATCAATCAAAGGAAAATCCATCCCCGAACTGAAAGCAGCCTTGGCCGAGACCATCACCGAAGACTTTCAGCCGACCCTGGCCGTGGTTTTCAGCTCCATCAGCCAGGATTTGAAAGGCATTTGCGATGCCCTGGATGCGGAAGGCATTGCCATATTTGGCTGTACCACCCACGGCGAGTTCATTGACGAAGAAACCGAATTAGGCACCTGGACGATGCTGCTGATGGACCTCAACCCGGACTATTTTCAAATCCACCTGGAAGCGTATCCCGATAAAAATTACCGGGAGGTAGCCCGTACCGTGGCAAAAAATGTCGGGGTTAGTTTTGAAACCCCTGCCTTTTTAATAGGTGTCAGCCATCTTGAAGCGAACGGAGAAGAAATCTTGCATGGTTTCGAAGAGGTCTTCGGCCAGGAAACCAACCTCTTCGGAGGATTGGCGGGCGATGATTTAGCTCTCAGGGAAACCTGTGTTTTCACCAATCAAAAAATCAGCAACCGCGGCATGGTCTGTCTGGCGCTGGATGAATCCAAAGTGGAGGTGCAGGGCATCGCCACCTGCGGCTGGAAAGCGATAGGCACTGAAAAGACGGTCACCAAAAGCGAAGGCAACCATGTCTATACCGTCGAAGGCGTGCCAGTCGTGGACATCACCGCAAAATATGGCGGTTTGGAAAACGTATCGCCCGACAATGAAAGGCTATTTATGGAATTTACCTGTAACCTGCCGCTTCAACTACTGCGGGAAAATGGCGACCCGGTGATGCGGACAGGAATTGTGATAGACTGGACAGACCGCTCATTTTACTCCAACGGTTCTGTGCCGGAAGGCTCGAAGGTGCGCTTTTCCCTTCCTCCCGACTGGGATGTGATTGACAAAGTGGTGAAAGGCGTGGAACGGCTAAAAAAAGAACGCATGCCCGAGGCGGATGCCCTGGTCATTTTCACTTGCGGAGGCAGGACAGTCGCCCTGGGGCCGCTGATGTCAGAAGAAATTGAAGGCGTTAAAAATGTATGGCAAGTACCCATGGTAGGCATGTTCAGCTCCGGAGAATTGGGCAGGGCCACCGGTGGCAATCTGGAGATGCTCAACCTGACGACTTGTTGTGTGGCACTAAAAGAAAAAAATCAAACCAGATGAAAGCAAAATCCATTAGTGGAAAATCGTCCGGAGAAATAAAAACTGCGTTTGAGCAGAGTTTGACGGATGGTTTCAAACCAACACTCGCTCTTGTTTTTCTCTCCGTCAAACAGGACATAAAAGCCATAGCCAACCTGCTTTCGCAACACAGCATACAAGTATTTGGCGCCACCTCGGGCGGCGAGATAGCCGGTAGCGAAGTAAGCGAGGGGGGCATATCCATCCTTCTTCTTGATATGGACAGCGCCAACTTCCGTATTTTATTGGAAACGTACAGTGGCCGTGACCCCATGGAAGTGGCAAGAGACATGACAAAGCAGGCGCTGACAGTTTTTGAAAGACCCGCATTTTTGCTCAGCAACAGCATTGAAAAACTGATCGATTTATACGTAGGTGAAAAAATACTCCAGGCTATGTGCGAAGTTGCCGGTGATAATGTAAACTTATGGGGTGGCGGCGCAGGAGACGATTTGATGTTTAAAGAAACCTTCGTGTTTAACAACACTACCATCACGAATCAGGGCATCCTGATGCTGGTTTTGGACTCGGATAAAGTTTTGGTGAAAGGCAGGGCCGCTTCGGGTATGAAGTCAATCGGTACCGAAAAGGTAATTACGCGGTCGGATGGCAATTGGATACTGGAAATAGATGGCCAACCTGCATCAGACCTTATAGCAAAATATATGGGCGAAACACTGACCGAAGATGATTACGGTGTTACCAACCTCCTGAAGGATATTTTTTTGAAAATGCTGAGAGAGGACGGCAGCAGTATCATCCGGTCAGTAGCCGGCTTTCTGAAGGAAACAAAAGGAGTAGCCGTAACAGGCAGCATAAAACCGGGTGATAAATTCCGCTTTACCTTATTGCCCGATTTTGATGTTTTGAACGAAGTCAATCAGCATGCCAGAGACTTTCAGGAAATGGAAATGCCAGATGCTGATGCACTGGTCATGTTCTCCTGCATCGGCCGGATAGGCGCATTTGGACCCATGACTTCTGAGGAATTAAGAGGCGTACAAAACGCATACAATGTACCGATGGCAGGTTTGTTTACTTATGGTGAATATGGACGTGCCACCGGCGGAGGAATTGAATTTCACAACATGACCTGTTGCTGGGTAGCTTTGAAAGAAAAAACATGAACCCGATACATCAACAAATACTTGACTTTGCGGAGGCCCTGCCCGGCCTTTCCGAAGCGGACAAGGCTACTTTTCTGAAATTGGTGAAAGAGGCGGACCGGGCCTTGACCATCTCGGAATTCAAATTAGACCGCACGGAAAAAGTGAAACGCACCACGGCCATCCTTCTCGAAGAAACCATCGAAGAGTTGGAGCAAAAACGGGCCGCCATTGAACAGACCAACGCTGCATTGAGCAAATCCCTGGAAGACCTCAAGGCCACGCAGGCCCAACTCATCCAATCCGAAAAACTTGCCTCCCTCGGCGAACTCACCGCCGGCATTGCCCATGAAATCCAGAACCCGCTCAACTTCGTCAATAACTTCTCGGAACTCAGTGTAGACTTGGCAAAGGAACTCAAAGAAGAACTCGAAAAAGACCCGGTGGACAAGGCGCTGGTGCAAGAACTCACGGCCGACCTGACCTCCAACCAGCAAAAAATCAACCACCATGGCAAGCGGGCAGCCGACATCGTCAGCGGCATGCTGCAGCACGCCCGCGCCAGCACCGGCACGAAAGAACCCACCGACCTCAACGCCCTCGCCGACGAGTACCTGCGCCTGGCCTATCATGGTTTGCGGGCCAAAGACCCCACCTTCAACGCCAAAATGGAAACCGATTTCGACCCCGCAGTCGGGATGGTGGAGGTGATTCCGCAGGACATCGGGCGGGTGTTTTTGAACATCATCAACAATGCCTTTTATGCCACGCAGCAGCGAAAACAACAAGGTGAAAACGGGTACGAACCGACCGTCTCTGTCAGTTCCCGCCTGGTTCCCCCTTTATGGAAGCAGGGGGCGGGTCAGGTGGTTTTTATAATAAAGGACAACGGCACGGGTATCTCCGACGACGTGAAAGCGAAGATATTCCAGCCGTTTTTCACCACCAAACCGACGGGGCAGGGGACGGGACTGGGGCTGTCCATATCTTACGACATTGTGACTAAAGGACACAGTGGTAGCATGACTGTGGAAAGTGAGGAGGGCAAAGGCACCGAATTCATTATTGTTTTACCAGCATAAACAAGCCAACATGAAAATCTTAGTCGTGGACGACGAACAGGACATACGCGCACTATCATGGCGATTTTCCGGGACGAATTTCACCTCGACCGGGCGCTGGATGCCTCCTGAATGAATTGGCACACTTTCCCAAAACCCTACCCATTTTTATAAAAACAAAACACCCGACAATCTGATTCACAGAAAGTCGGGTGTTTTAGTGGTGGACCTGGCGGGAGTCGAACCCGCGTCCGGACAAAGCGCCGCAACGCTTTCTACATGCTTAGTTCCCGATTAGGATTTTCGAGTCCGGGATAGGTTCTGGAACCGACCACTCCGCACCTTAGCCGCTGAAGTTTCGCTTACGGTAACGGCGTTCCGCAAACTAGTCCCAAGGTGGTTGATACGCGGCACGATGTATATGGAACCTCAACCGTACGGCATAAAGGCCTTCTAATTCAATGAATTAGGCAGCCATGGCATACTGATAGTTGCCAGTTGTTGTTTGAACGTTGTTTTTTACGGAGTAACCGCTCATGCTCCGGCATGCTTGCGAGGCGACTACACTTTCCCGTCAATACCAGGACAGGCCCTTTTTTTAGTGATGAGTGATGAGTGATGAGTGATGAGTGATGAATCAAAATGGTCGCAAAGGTCTGAAAAATTCATCATTCATCATTCATCATTCATCATTCATCATTCATCATTAAAAAACGTTTTCGGTCATTGAGAAGTTCAGCCCGCGATGATTTTTTTATCGAAGTCCTCCTTTCTCCGCGGTTTGCACCGGGAATGCAGGCGGAAACACCTACATTTGCGTCGTCAAACCGGAATTCAGACGAAAGGCGCCCGAAAAGTCACCCGAACGGCATTTTTTCTCAACCCGTTAACCCGCAACCCGTTAAACCCGCAACCCGCTAACCCGCAACCCGTTAAACCCGTCAAACCTCTTTTAGCCCAACCAAACACGCCACATACATGTACAAAATCGGGATCATCCGGGAGGGGAAAGTGCCTCCCGATGCGCGGACGCCGCTGACGCCCCGGCAATGCGAACAGATCATCCATCAGTTTCAGGTCGAAATAGCCGTTGAGCCCTCGCCGGTGCGTTGTTTTAAAGATGAAGAATATCACGAGGCAGGTATTCCGATGTCGGAAAACCTCGATGATTGCGATATTTTGATCGGCGTCAAAGAAGTGCCGGTGAGCCAACTGATTCCGGGCAAAACCTACCTGTTTTTTTCCCATACCATCAAAAAACAGCACCACAACCGGGCGCTGCTGCGGGCCGTGTTGGAAAAAAACATCCGCCTGATCGATTTTGAGACCATCGCCGACGAACGCGGCGACCGGCTGGTGGCCTTCGGCTTTTTTGCCGGCAAAGTGGGCGCCCATAACGCGCTGTGGACCTACGGTCGCCGCACCGGCTTATTCTCCCTGCCGCGTATGTATCTGGCACACGATTACGCAGAAATAAAAGAGGCTTATGCTGCCCTCCAACTGCCACCGGTACGCATTGTATTAACAGGCGGCGGCCGCGTAGCCGCAGGCGCCATCCGCAACCTGCACGACATGGGCATCCACCAGGTATCGCCCCACGATTTCCTGACCCGTGATTTTGACCGGCCGGTATTCACCCAACTGTTTGCCCAGGACTATGTAAAGCACCACTCCGGCCAGCGCATTTTTAATAAGGAGCATTTTTACGCCCACGGCGAGGAATATCGCAGTACTTTCCTGCCCTACGCCCGCCGTGCCGATATAATGATCAACGGTATTTATTACGACAAAAAAGCGCCGGCCTTTTTTACCGCCGAAGAAATGGCTGGCCCCGGTTTCAGCATACAGGTTATCGCCGATATTTCCTGCGACCTGGCGCCCGATTCCTCCGTGCCTTGCACATTACGCGCCAGCACAATCACCCACCCCGTTTATGGCTTCAACCCGCGAACCGGACAGGAATGTGCGCCTTTTCAGCCGGACTGCACCGACGTGATGGCCATCGACAACCTGCCCTCCGAATTGCCGCGCGACGCCTCGGCGTTCTTTGGCCAGCAACTGATCGATAACGTGCTGCCGGAACTGCTGCATGAACAAGACAGCGCCGTCATCCAACGGGCCACTATTGCCAGAGACGGGCGGCTGATGCCGCGGTATGAATACCTGAGCGACTACGTATACGGCTATGCGCATATTTAGCCCACCAAAGCGGCGCCGCGCTCTGATCTGCGTTTGCTATTTCGCAGGTGTCTGATCAGACACTCCCCTTTCCCCTTAAGCCGATGGCTTTCCCCTAATCCTTCGGAAACACCTCTAGCGCCATCGCCATACTTTTCCCGAAAGCATTGCGGTTGATGTCCAGGTCTTCGCCCATTTCATCGAAAAAAAACACCAGATTTTCGGTGGCCATGTTGCCCGTGAGTTCGTCTTTGGCCATCGGGCAGCCGCCGTAGCCACGCATGGCCCCGTCGAAACGCCGGCAGCCATTTTCCCAGGAGGCGGCTATTTTTTCCCGCCAGTTGTGTGGCTGGGTGTGCAGGTGGGCGCCGAATTCGATGCCGGGGTAAGCGGGTATCAGATTCCCGAATAGATAGGAAATATTCTCCGGGTTGGAGCAGCCGATGGTATCCGACAGCGAAAATATCCGGATACCGTAAGGCACGAGCACATCCACCCATTTTTGCACGATTTCCACGTTCCAGGGGTCGCCGTAGGGGTTGCCGAAGCCCATGGATAGGTACAGAACGAGCGTTTTGCCATGCGTCTGGCACAGTTCCTGAATAGCTTTGGTGCGCTCCACGCTTTCGGCAATGGTGGCGTTGGTGTTGCGCAACTGGAACGTTTCGCTGATGCTGAACGGGTAGCCCAGGTACTGGATTTCCGGAAAACGGCAGGCGTCTTCGGCGCCGCGCTGGTTGGCCACAATAGCCAGCAGCTTGGTGTTCGTGTCGGAAAGGTCTAACTTTGCCAGCACTTCCGCCGTGTCGCGCATTTGTGGGATGGCCTTGGGACTGACAAAGGAACCGAAATCAATGGTGTCGAAGCCTATCCGCAGCAACTGGTTGATGTAGGCGGCTTTTACGTCGGTTTCGATAAATGTATTGATGCCCTGCATCGCATCGCGCGGACATTCGATCAGTTTGATACCGGTTGTCGTTGGTGGTGGATTCGTGTCGGACAATGGATTTCTTTTTGGTCAGGCTAAACAAATTTGGCAACCCAAAGTTATGCCTTCCATCCCGAGCGACGCAACAGCGGGGACATTCCTTACAGTAATTTTATAAACAATTTTATGAAAAATAAAGGACGTTGGATGCTTCTCGGTTTTTTGCTGGTCGTATTCGGCATCACCGCGCTCGTACTGCAATTGGTTGGCGCGCAATGGGCTTTTTTGCAATTTCTGGAAATGCCGGGCCGGCTTTTTGCCTTCGTTATCAAGATACTGATGGCGCTGGCCGGTTTCATCATCGTGGCGCTGGCCAATACCGATTGGGAACGGGAAAGGAGGGAAAGTGAACAAACTTAAAATTTTCGGCGAACCCATCATCGATGCCAATTCCATCGATCAGATCAAACGTTGCCTGAGCGGGCCCGGTGACCGCGCCACGCTCACCGCCGACGCTCACTACGGCTACGGGCACCCCATCGGCGGCGTGGTAGCGTACAAAGACAAGATCAGCTTGTCCGGCGTGGGGTTTGATATCGCCTGCGGCAACAAAGCCTGCCAGACCAATATCCGCGCCGCAGATATCGATACGGATAAAGTAATGGACGAAATTTTCAAACAGATCGGATTCGGTATCGGACGGCCCAATCCCAAGCCTATCGATCATCCGGTGTTTGACGATATTTCAAAGGCCGGATTCGCACCGCAGCGCGCCATGATGAAACTAGCCATGGACCAACTGGGCACCGTGGGGTCGGGCAATCACTTTGTCGACCTGTTCGAAGACGAGGAAGGATGGCTTTGGATCGGCATTCACTTTGGTTCGCGCGGGTTCGGGCATAAAACCACGATGGGTTTCATTGCCCTGTCGAAAGGCAAAAAATTTGACGAGCACGCCCCCGAAGGTGGTATGGACGCGCCGCCCATCCTTTTCGACGCCGGCAGCGCGCTTGGGCAGGATTATCTCTCAGCCATGCGACTGGCCGGGCAGTACGCATACGCCGGCCGCGACGTAGTGGTGAACAAAGTACTGGAAATCCTCGGCGCTCAGGCGGTGTTTGAGGTGCACAACCACCACAACTTCCTGTGGGAAGAAGAACATTTTGGCGAAAAATACTACGTGGTGCGCAAAGGCGCCACGCCGGCTTTTCCGGGTCAGTACGGCTTTGTGGGCGCCACCATGGGCGACACCTCCGTCATTATTCGCGGCGTGGATGGCCCCAAAAGCCGCGAAGGATTGTATTCTACCGTCCACGGCGCCGGACGCGTGATGAGCCGCAACCAGGCCGCCGGCAAAAAACGCTGGCGCAATGGCAAAGTGGAATACCTGAGCAAAGGTTTGGTCGACTGGATCGCCGTGAAAAAAGCCATGAAAACGCGCGGCATCGAACTGCGCGGCGGCGGCGCCGACGAAGCGCCGGAGTGCTATAAAAAACTGGAGGAAGTGCTGGCTTATCACGCCGGCACAATCGAGGTAGTACATCGCCTCCGGCCCATCGGCGTGGCCATGGCGGCGCCGGATATGTACGACCCGTACAAGGATTGAGGGATTGCGGATTGCGGATTGCAGATGAAAGAAATCCCTCAATCAACGGCTGAAAGAAATCCTTAAACTTAGCCGGTCGCGGAAAATACGGCCAACACTCCAGTCGTAGGGGCTGTTGGTGAAATCGTGCACGTTGTTCATGCCGTAGGAGTAGATCAATTCCGGTTGAATGTTCCATCCACCCTGGCGAAAACTGGCGCCGATACCGATGTCCAGTCCCAACCTTTCGGGCAGCAATTGCATCAGCGCGTTTTGGCGACCGGTAGCCAGGTTTGCCGACAAGCGCCCGCCAAAAATGATCAGGCCTTGCACGGGCATCCGCCGGAGCGCGCCGGTGAGCAGAAAATGCAGCGGGATTTCCAATTCGGTGAAGGGATATTGCCGCCGTTCCACTTCGCCGTTGTCGGCCCAGAAACGGATGGTATTTTGGGTATAGTGCAGTTGGATGGCAGGGCGGACATGCAACACCGGCAACAATTGCCATTGCCCCCAGATACCGGCGCCGGCGCCGAAACCCGGCTGATCCGAGGTTATATACGGGCCGTTGGGGCGCTCCGAAAAGAGCCCGACGTTCAGCGATTGCATCTCTGCGCCAATGGAATATCCGTAGGAAAACCGCGGCCGTTCAGCATCCTGGCCGGAGGCGCAAAGCGCAAAGAACATTAAAAACGCGGGTGCAAATTTTTTCATGGGCTCTATACGGCAATGGTGCCGGCAAAAATTGTTTCCTTCGCCAAAACAGATAAACAGATGCCTGCCTGTACTGTCTTTCCCTTGATGCTGATCCGCGCTGCCGGGTTGCCTTTAGTTGCCCTGGAGCATTTGGCCGCACCCTGGCAGGTAGCAGACACATATATCCAGCTCGGACAAACGAGATTGAAATACAGCGGACTTCTCCTGCAAACTCAATTTGATAAGGCGCTGGAAATACTGCCTGAATCGCCCGAACGAACGGCCGTATACAATGCCAGAAAAGTTTTTTTTCAACGGCAAAAATTGCCCGCCGGCGACCTCGCCGCGCGTTTAAGCGCTATTCATCAAACGCCCGAAATCGATGCGTTGCTTTCGTCTGTTCAGGATTACCGGGAAGCAGAACAAAGTTTAGAGGAAGTCCGTGAAGGGTACCGCTTCCATTATGAATTAGCTTTGCTCAGAGGCTATCAGGCTTTGCAGCAAATCGCGCAAAACGAAATGTTCCAACGCGCCTTGCTTTTTGCCAGCCATACCCTTTTGGAACAATTGCCGCGGTTCTGCGCGACACCCGCGGAAAATTTTTCAAAAAAAGAGCGGCACACGGCGCTTGCCGTGCTGCAATACGCCACCCGCATGGCGACGAAAACATCTCCGCTGAGCCGGCTCACCACCCTGGCCGTGCAGGATATGGATGCAAAACTGCAAACGGATGCAGATGAACATCCGCAAACGGGCAAATCCGTCGTCACGCCAAACGTGGCCATCCTCGAAGCCATTTACGACCTGCTGCTGCGTGAACCGGCGTTTTACCGTTCGCTCTCCCTGCGACTCAACCCCTGTATTGTCTCCCTGCCGGAAAAAACGTATCAATGGCTGTTTTTCAACGGCGAACAGGAAAGTTTTCAAAAAATGGAGTCCTCGGAGCCATTGAATTTTATCGCGGGTTATTTATTGGAAAACGAACGGCAGGTATCTTTTGAAAGCCTGTTGAAACATCTTCAAACCGGCGTGGATGCGGAACCCCGGGCATTGGAAAATTTTATTCTGGAACTCACCGATCTGGGTTTCCTCGAATGGGTTTTGCCGGAAAACGGGTTGTCGCCGGGTTGGTGCGGCAGTTTGTATCAGTACCTGGGCTTTTTACCGGCCGAACCGCTTATCGTGCAAACCGCGGCCCTGTTGCAATGGCTGCGCACAGCCGCGCGCACCTTACCTTTTCAGCCGGTAGAGGCCGCCCTGGCCACCCTGAAAGAAACCGGCGGACAACTCCGGCAATACTTCGAACAATTCGGCGTCGCGATGCCACCCATTCCGGTAGAGCAGATTTTTTACGAAGATGCGCAGCAGCCAGTAAAAGCGCCCGTACCGCGAAAAGCCCTGCATAACCTGATGGAGCAGCTGGCAAAAGCCTGGCAAAAGCGGCCTGTAAAACCGCTGCCGGAAAACCGCGCCGCACTGGCGGCCTTTTTGGATGAACATTTTCCCAAAAGGCGACCAGTCGGTTTTTTTGATTTTGCCCGGCAAATTCTCGTCGCCCGGGGGATGGGGTTGAATAACGCGGACACAGCGCAGACACACTCAACCACAAAACGAAAAACCCGCCAAACTACCCCCCTTCGCCTGGGCGCTATGCTCCAGTTTTACCGGGAAAACGGCCGGTGGCACGCCGTCGTGAACGCGCTTTATCCCGGCGGCGGCAAAATGTTCGCCCGCTGGCTGCACTTATTCCCGTCAGATATTATAGAAACCCTGGAAACCTGGGTATCGGCCCCCAATGTTATTCGTTCACGCCATAGCCGGCCCGATGAACTTCATCCCGAAACAGCGGAATCAAACGCTGAAACTCAAAACGCTGAAACTCAAAACTCAAAACTCATCCACGAGGCCTCGGGACAAAACTCAAAACTTCTAACCCCCTTTTCCTGGCAGGGTTGGTTCAACGCCAATTTTCAACCGCCGCTGACGGCCCACGCGCTGGCTGTGCCGGGCGGACGCTTGCAGATGAAACCCACTGGAAAGGTCTTTTTACTTGGTCATCTCGCAATAAAAAACAGTAAGTCCGGGCCGGTACTCTTCGACCGCGTGTCCGGCAATATATTAGAACTGAACGACCTGGGTCTTGAAGCCCCGGAAACCCGTCCGCCGGCAATGCGGTTACTATGGCAGTGCGGCGTTCCGTTTGTATCGCTGGATAACTTGATACCGGATGATCTGTGGCAGCCGTTTTATGATGAGAACGTCCGCCACCGGGCCCGGCACACCTATGGCGATCTGGTGCTGGCCAGGGCAACCTGGGCGGTGGCTCCCGCATTATGGCAAATCTGGAGGGCCGCCGATCCGATGGATTTTTTTGTCCAAATCCGGGAAGCCTTGAGCGATTTAATCATCCCCCGGTGGTTTTTTGCCCGTTTTGCGCAGGAAAAACCGCAATATTTTGATCGGGATAGTCCGGTGCTGATGATGTTGTTTCAAAAAATGTTGCGGCAAGGCGCCGGCACGCTTTACATGACGGAAATGTTGCCCACACCGGAACAGGCGTTTGTAGAAGAGGAAGGTATGCGGGCCGCGGAATTTGTGGTGGAGATTTGCATTTAATTCACTCACTCTTTCTCGATCAGATCGATCAGACGGTTCAGCTCCGAATCATTGTCGAATTTGATGGTGATCTGACCTTTCCCCTTTTCATCGCGTTTCAGGTCAACTTTGGCGCCGAAAAAGGCACGAAACTGATCCTGAATATTGCGCAGGTGTTCGGGCAGGCGTTTGTCGGGTTTAGCTTTTTTGCCGGCCCGGTCTTCCTGGTGGCGGGCGATGAGCGTTTCCACGGCGCGCACGGAGAGATCGTCGTGCATGATCTGGCGCAGCAGCGACAGTTGGAAAGCGATATCGGAAACGCCGGCCAGGGCACGGGCGTGGCCCATGCTGAGTTTGCCGTCTTTGATGGCCTGTTGTATGTCGACCGGCAACTTAAGCAGGCGCAGGTAATTGGTGATGGTGCTGCGTTGTTTGCCGACGCGGTCGGACAAGGTCTCGTCGGTCAGGTTACATTCTTCCTTCAGCCGTTGGTAGGAAATAGCCACCTCCATAGCGTTGAGGTCCTGCCGCTGGATGTTCTCGATCAGCGCCATTTCCAGCATTTGCTGGTCGTCGGCCAAGCGCACGTAAGCGGGAATTTCCGCCAGGCCGGCCATTTGGCTGGCACGGAAGCGGCGCTCCCCGGAGATCAGCTGATAGGCTTTATCGTGCAGGCGGCGCACCGTGACGGGTTGGATCAGTCCGTGGATACGGATACTGTCGGCCAGTTCGTTGAGGGCTGCCTGGTCGAATTCGGTGCGCGGCTGGAACGGATTGGCTTCGATCTGGCTAATGGGCAACATGGCCACGGTATGCGTCAGTTCGCGCACCACTTCCTGGGCATCTTCCTGTACGGCCTGCTCCAGTTGCTGCGGATTGGCGAGCAGGGCGCGTATTCCTTTGCCGAAATCGGCTTTATTGAGTTTTTTTGACATGGTATCTAACTTTAATTTGCCCTGTTACGCCGTAGAAACTCTTCCGCCAGATTGAAAAAATTCACCGCCCCTTTACTGCTCACGTCGTACATGGCTACCGGCACGTGTTGCATGGGCGCCTCGGCCACGCGGGCGTTGCGGTGGATGATGGTTTCGTACACGTAATCGTTGCTGCTGTTGCGCACTTCTTCCACGATGGCGTTGGCCAGGCGCAGGCGGCTGTCGTACATAGAGATGAGCAGTCCTTCCACCTGGAGGTCGGGGTTGTAGCCTTGTTTGACCAGGGCGATGGTATTTTTCAGTTTGGACAAACCTTCGAAGGAAAACATCTCGCACTGCACGGGAATCAGCACCGTGTCGGCGGCCACGAGGGCGTTCACGGTGATGAGGCCCAGGGAGGGCAGACAGTCGATAAAGATGAAATCGTAGTCTTTTTTCACCTTCTGTACGATGTTTCGCAGGATGAACTCCCGGTGCGGTTTGCTCACCAGTTCCACCTCGGCGCCTACCAGGTTGATGCTGGCCGGCAGGAGCCAGAGATTGGGCGTTTCGGTACCGAGGATCGCTTCGCGCGGGTCGGCATCGTTGACCAGGCAATCGTACAGGCTGACGGTTTCTTCGCTGGTGATCACGCCGACGCCGGAAGAAGCGTTCGATTGCGGATCGGCGTCGATCAGCAGCACTTTTTTCTCCAGAATGGCCAGGGAGGCCGCCAGGTTGATGGCGGTGGTGGTTTTGCCGACGCCGCCTTTTTGATTGGCAATAGTGATGACTTTGCTCATAATTTTAAAAGTCCAGTGTTTGTCCCGGTTCCATTAGAATCAGGGTTTTTCCTTTTTCGGCGAAGGCCGCTTGGGCGGCTTCATGGTCAATTTTAATAAAACCGAATGTATCATAGTGGCAGCCGATGATC
>CALEYM010000378.1 GCA_937926185.1 uncultured Bacteroidota bacterium
CTGTTGGTCAATAGAACCGACTATGGTGACCTCGCCCGTGCAGCGATTAATACTTGCCAGACGCGGGTTGGTCAGCACGTCTACAACGGTAAACAATTTGTCCAGAGCCGGGACATAGGCCAGACGGTATTTCGACGTGTAGTTCGGCGAAAGGGGCACGAGATCGGTAGCATCTCCAGTCGCAGGGTTGATGGACACCAGCCTGTCGCCGATCAGGCCATACAAAGCATAGTTTTGTGCGGCTGTCCGAAACGACATATGCAACAACAGAGCGAACAACCCAATTATCCAGAATGACATGTGGTGTAAAGATCTCATATTTTTACAGGTTAAAGGTGTATGCCTACTCGATTTTCCAACGCAGTTCGCTGGACAGGCTTTTCGGCTGCGGCCTCATCTATTATCCGACTGATAACCAATGTTTTTATTGTTTGACAACACCCACCGATCGTACCCAGGTATTCCCGTCGGTCAGTACCAGGGCATACCAGGCAGGCGGTAACCCGCGGAGGTCGAGGGTAGTGGCCGGGTCGGCGATTTCGACCTCACGCAGTATGCGCCCGCCGGCGTCGGCAAGATGGGCGCGGAGGCGTAGGCCGGCGGGCGGCGCTTCCTGAAAGGTGATGGACAGGGCATCCCCTGCCGGATTGGGCGATACGGTGACCTGGCCGATAGCGTCCGGGAGATCCACCGTGGGCACGGTGCCGCTGTTGGGCTGCTGGAATCCTTCCGTGACGTATACTACCGGGGCATTAGCGCTCGCGCGGGTGGCGACGAAATCTTCGCCCAGGGTCCAGGAGATGTGGCGGCCACCGGCGATGGAGGCCCCTCCGCCGGCATTGGCGAGCACGGTGCGTTCGGCGGTCTGGGCGGGCAAATAACGGTACGGGCATGCTGCGAGCGCGAGCGCGCACGCGAGCGGAAAAAGTGTTTTCAGTACGAGCATAATCGGCAGTTTTAGCAGTGAATTATAGTTACAAATATCCGTTTTCATCCTTTTGGGTCGTTTGCGCATATCCGGCTTTGATTTGACTTTAAACGGCTATTTTACCTCCGTTTCCCCTGTTCAGCAGCGCGCTCGGGTTTATCCCGTAGCATTTTTTAAAGGCGCGGGAAAAGTGTGCGCTGTCGCTGAAGCCGGCGGCTTCCATCACCTCGGTTACCGACATGCCTCCTGCAAGCAGCATTTCCTTTGCCCGCTCCAAACGGTAGCGCAACAGGTATTGCTCGGTAGTCAGGCCGGTCGCTTTTTTTATCCGGCGGTTCAGATTACCGGGGCTCGTGTTGACCCCGGCGGCCATGTCTCCGATCCGGAATTCCGCACAGTGAAAATGCTGTGCCAGCAAAGCGTCCAATTCGCCCGGCAGGGTATCGTCTTTTGTTGTTTCGGCTGTCGCATGGCCTTCGGGATCACCGGACAACTCCGTGAGCGAAATCGCGGAGGGTTGCACCCCGGCAGACATAGGTACAGGTATTGCTTCCAGCAACAGCTTTTTCTGACGCAAAGCGATAGCCCATGAAAAGCAAAACACATCGAGCGCCACGCCCACTTTCAGGTGGTAAAGGCAAAGGTGTCCCCAGCGGGTAGGGAAGCAGCAAAGCATATCAGGCAACGGCATGTAATCGCCAGACAGCCGGCGCTGAAGCACCACGCACAGGAAACCGAGTACCAGGGCCGCCGTACCGGCGAGGATTAGTTTTTGGTAAAACAAACGGGCATTGCGCAGCGTGTTCCACGTCAGCCACAGTAGCACCGGGAACAGGACTACCTGAAAAACCTGATGTACCGTTTCTGCCGAGGCATGCCCGAAAGCGGCTTGTACGGCGAGGTGCCCGGCGCTCATCAGGCCGAGAAACCGGCCCAACGCCACCAACACCTTCGACAGCCGGGGCGCCGTGTGCCAGATGGCCATCATCTCCCGTACAAACAGAAAATAACAGGCAAAAGCGGCATAACTCAGCGGGGTGTCCCACTCCAGCGGCGGATCGGGCAGGGCAGGCACACCGGGCCGGCCGGATACGTCTATCCAGAACTGCCGGCCGTAATGCAGGAAAGTGGCGGCCAGGTAGCCGATATACCAGGGTATGGCGGCGTCTCTGGAAAGCCGCCATTGCCCCAAGGCAACGAACGCGCAAAAGAGGAGAAGGGTAAAAAAGAAGGTGTTGAAGGTGATGAGCATAGCCGTCTGTTCCTCTTTAAATTTAGATGAATACTAACTTAGAGTAACGGCGAGGTGAAAAAGTACTTTCGTGCTGCATTTTTCAAAATTTTTTTTCGATAAGGTTCAATATCTTCGTCCGGTCGATGCGCGTAGCACGGCGTCTGATTTTCTTCACCAAACCATACCCATTACCATTATGAGGAACGCTGCAAAAGCCGCCCATGTAGCCGGGGCGTTTTCCACAACCATTTTTATTCAAAATCGCAAAGGGACCAGGATGAGCCTGGCCGCGCTCCTGTTGATCATCCTGTTGGAGCCGTCCGCCATGTGGGGGCAGGTTGAGCATCCTGCGGACGCACGACGCCAGATGGACAGTCTGATAACATTGAGCCGTTCGCTGACCGGCAAAAAAGATTTCGGGGAGGCGATACGGGTTATCGAGGCCGCTGAAAATCTGGCCGCCGGCGCTTTGGGCAGCGGGAGCGCAGAATACGCGCGATGCCTGCATAACCACGGACGCACGCTTCAGGTGATGGGCCGCCTCCCTGAAGCGGAGCCGTTTTACCTTCAGGCTAAAGCCATCTGGAAACTGTTGCCACCGGGAGACCCCGATTACGAAAGAAATCTGAACAACCTGGGGGCATTGTATAACGGTTTGGAACGCTTTGATGAAGCAGAAGAGCAGCTGCTGGAAGTAGTCTCTATCCGCAAAAATGGGAATCCGGAAGGATATGCAACCAGTTTGGTCAACCTGGGCAATACGTACAGAATAAGCGGACGTTATGAGGCGGCAACGCGGTGCTATGCCCAGGCAGCCGAGATCAGGGCGACCCACCTGGGTAAAAGATTCGACTATGCCAAAGCCAGGAACGGGCAGGCAGTCGCTCTCCAGGGCGCGGGGCAATACGAACTTGCCGAACCGGTTTACCGGGAGGCGCTGGCTATCATAAAAGATACTTTGGGGGAAAGCCATCCTGGCAACCTGCCCTATTTGGGCAATCTGGCCCAACTATATGCCGACATGGGACGCTATGAAGAAGCCGGAGCGATGATGAAAGAAATCATCGACGTTTTGGGACAGGAACACCCTCAATATGGGGATAATGCGAACAACCTTGCCCGGGTGTATTTCTACCAGAAGCGTTACCAGGAAGCCGAAACGCTTTTTCGCAACGCCATGGCGGCGCGGGAGAAGCGGTATACAAAAAATCACGCGATGTACGCCCAAAGCCTCGATAACCTCGCTGGCCTGTATATGACTACGCATCGCTTTACAGAGGCGGCGTCGCTATTCGAAGAGGCTATGGCCATAAGGGAAGCGAAACTGGGTAAGGAGCACCCCGATTACGCGGCCAACCTGAGTAATCTCGTAATACTCTATTACACCCTCGGGAATTACAGTGCAGCCGAGACAGCTTACCTGGAGGCGAAAGCCATCAAAGAAAGAACGCTTGGCACAAAGCATCCCAGCTATGCGCTGGCCGTGCGGAATCTTGCGTTGTTGTACCAGGCCTGGAACAAGCCGGAACTGGCCACCGGATATTTTTTGGAAGCCAACCAACTTCATCTTTCTCTTATTGAAACATCGGCACTGGCCGCCGGTGAAAACGGCATGTTGGCATATCTGGCCATGTACGAGCGCTTCTTCGATGAAATCCAGTCATTTGCCGGGGACAATCCGGATGTCAGACTTCATCAAGTCCTTTATGATGATGCGCTTTTTATGAAAGATTTTTTGCTGGAAAAGAACCGTCATCTCAACCGGGTAATTGCGGCGGCTGACAGCCTGACGAGGCAGACTTATGAACGCTGGCTCGCCGGCAAGAGACGCCTGGCCGAAGAATATGCCAAACCTGTTGCAGAGCGTCGTCGTATCGCCGTGTTGGAGCAACAGGCGGAACAATTGGAAAAGACGCTTACCCGTTCAGTCGACGTCTTTACAAAACTCCGTGAAATTCCGGGCTGGCGGGATGTTCAGGCTCGCCTGGGCCAGAAAGAAGCCGCTATCGAGTTCGTTCATTATCACTACTATTTGCCCCAAGCCACCGACAGTATTTTATATGCCGCCTTGTTGCTTTTACCGGGCGAGTCAGCCCCCCGTTTCATCCCGCTCTGCGAAGAACGGCAGATTATTGCGCTAATGCCTGCCGCATCCGGGCCGGCACATACAGGTATTGAAAATATATACGCGTTGCTTCATAGTGATGGCAAAACGCCCTTATACCAGTTGATTTGGGCGCCGCTTGACCAGATATTGGCTGAAAAAGGCATTAAAACGGTACACTACGCTCCGTCCGGGGTGATCCATCGGCTGAGTCTGAATGCCTTGTCCCGGGATAAAACGGGCGAAATGCTTGCCGACCGGTATGATCTGGTCAGGCACGGCACTACCCGCGAATTGCTGAACCGCCGAAACAAGCAAGCCTATAAAATTGGCGCCGCGGCGATATTCGGTGGGGTGTATTACGACCCCAAAAAACCCCATACCGGCGTTACCGGCGCGGCAACGCTCGCAACGCCGGATGCCCTCAAGATGGAATACCTGCCTTCCACTGCCGAGCTGGCGACATGGCTGCATGGTCAGCTGCAGCGCAGGGGCATTTCGTCTTCCCTTTACCTCGGGCACACCGCCACCGAGCCGGCCTTTAAAGCCATAGAAACCGCCGCCCCATCGCCCAACCTGCTGCACATCGGCACACATGGATACTTCTACCCCGCTCCCCCCCAGACGAGCACTTTCCATTCCGCCGACCCGGACATTAAAATGCCGGCTTTCCAGATTTCCGGGCACCCGCTGATCCGGTCCGGCATTCTGCTGGCAGGCGCCAAAAATTTCTGGAACGATCAACGCCCCTTGCCCGGCATCGACGATGGTATCCTCACCGCATTCGAAGCCGGCCAGATGGATTTGTCTCATACCGGTCTTGTCGTGCTATCGGCTTGCGGGACCGGCCTGGGCGACATCAAAGGGAATGAAGGGGTATATGGCCTTCAACGCGCATTTCGTATTGCCGGCGCCAGGAATGTCCTGGCCAGCCTCTGGGAGGTGAGTGAAGACGCGACCAAAGAACTGTTCGAATCATTTTACCTCCATCTGCTGAATGAAGAACTGACCGTACAGGAGGCCTTGCACCAGGCACAAAATGACCTGCGAAAACACGAACAGTTTTCCAGTCCGTATTTCTGGGCCGGGTTTGTGGTGGTGGGAGAATAGGCCGGGCGTTCACTCCCCATGCACCACCCCCACCAAATACCACGCCCCCGGCCCGTCGTACCGCTCAAACACCAGCACCAGGCTTTTGCCGTTTTTCTGGTATTCGACAAAAATACAGCCGGGGAACTGGTTGGCTATTCCAGCGGCAGATAGTCCGTGTTTTCCAGGGAAGGCGATACTGTTGAAACGGATCTGGGTGGCAGACAGGAAATCCTGGTCGTAAACATACTTTTTGTAATAATCGGAAAACGTCGCCTCGACAGCATGCTGGCCGGTAGCGTCGGTCCAGGTATACAGGGCAGGCGCGCGCATGGCATCCGGCAACACTTGTGCAGAAAATGACTTACCGGAAACGCCGAGTCCCATCGGGAAAAACCGGACTCCTTTCTCCGGGTGAATGTACTTGGCCGCCAGGCGGGCGAAATTTGCGTGTTTCAGATAGGTGAGCGCAAAGCCCGAGCGGTCTTTTATGAGTTTTTCTGCCGATTTCGCCGGCATCAGACCGGGCGCGCGACTTTCCGGCGAAAGGGCCGGCACTGCAAGATCTTGCTCCCCGGCAGTGGGCGGTGGAGGGGCTTGCGATAATGTATCGGGCGAAGGGGCTGGATCGGAGGCAGGCATTTCTGCCTTGGCCGGTTTGTCGCCGGCAGACTTTTCCGCCGCCGCCGTTGTGTGTCCGGACAGGCTGTAGACAGCCAAACCAACAACGAAGAACAGTAAAACGCCTACAGATAAAGCTAGTGCGAATATCCAGCGCCGTTGGGCAATTACCGCTTTATTCATCTGATCCGCCAGATGCTGCAACAGCGACTCCGTGTCGTGCCGGTGTTGTTCCAACCGGGCGATATCCTCTTGTATCTTACCCTGCCGCGGCCCCAACCGAGACACTTCATCTTTGAGCGCCTGATACTGTGACGCGCGCTGCTCCTGATCGGATTTCGTTGTTGCTTTTACAGTTTGAACATCCCGTTCCAAACGCTGCAGGTACTCCTGCAGCCGCTGCTGCTCCTGCTCCACGTGTTCCAACCCGGCTGGTGCAGTCTGCTCTCTGATGACCTCCAGTTCCTTGCGAAGGTCATTCAGCCCGGACGCCGTATCGTTCAACCGCTCCTCCACCTGCCGGTACCGGTCAACCATTTCCTTAAACTGGGTGATATTCCCGTTCAGGTCTTTGAGTATTTTGTCCAGTTCTTCATTCATGTTGCGATATCATTTTTAAGGAGGGTGTTTAAGAGGCTGTTCAATTCCCGTATTTTTTCAATGGCGGGTTGTTTCTCTTCATACTCAGCATTATCTTGAGGATTATAAACTTCTTCCTGCTTGAGGGTAGTAATTTTCACTTTGTCGTCCTCGGTTCTCTTGCGATTTTTATCAATTTTTGTTTGAGATTTTTTCTTGCCAGGTTTAACTGGGCGCCCCCTGGAATCTTTAAGCAATAGATTTTCAAGTACATTCGACCACACGGCCTCATCTACATATTCAGGTGTTGGCATTCCAAATTCCTCCTTCAATTTGCTTTCCCACTGTTTAAAGGCGCCTTTTCCTCCTCTGGTAATCTTAAAGTTGTCAACATACCCCAGACCTCTGCGAAATAATTCCAGTTGTTCAGCTTGATCGGTATGTTTGGAACTACTCGCATTCAAGGCGGCTCTGACACCACTTCGAAGCGAAATTGATCTCGTGAGTCTGTCAACCAAGTTTTGATAATTATTTGGAGTGCATTTGAAAACGTAAGTTGCATTTTGATGATTGAGATCATAGAATTCCCAAACCAAACCATATCCATCAACTAATTCAATCGTGAATATTCCTGTCACAGTACGACTTTGATAGTCTGAAACATTTTTTTTCTTAATCGTCTCGAATTCAAACAAATGTGGGCTTACCAAAATAATTTTATGATCAGATACTTGCATTGATTTCAAATAATGTAGTATTCGCTCTTGTAGCAACAGATCATCTGTATAGGGCGGATCGGTTTCTCTTGCCTCACCCAACTTTTTTTCCTTCTTCCACAGCGACGACACCAGTTTTCTTCGGATAATTTCGTTAAGCAATTCATTCAAACCATTTTCATGAATGACTATATTATTCCGCACATGCACCT
>CALEYM010000379.1 GCA_937926185.1 uncultured Bacteroidota bacterium
TATAAACTTAAAAAAATGTATTTGCTTGCCGAACGGGGAAGATGAATTTTTGTACCGTCAAAAAGTATTTATGGATTCCCAAACTCAGTATCCTATGCACAAGAAAAAAATCCGCTTCCTGCTTTTGCTGACTGCATGTTTTATGTTGGCGCACATTACCCGGGCTCAGCCGCCCTGTACTCTGGACGTACAAATCATTCCACACGAGCCGGTGCTGAGCTGCCAGAATCCCACGGTTCAGCTGAACGTGACCATCAACCCGCCCGGCGGGAGCCTGTCCTGGTTCTGGAGTGGGCCGGTTTCCGATCCATCCGTTTTAAACCCGACAGTGAGCCAGCCGGGCATTTATGCTCTTTTTGTTTTTGATTCTCTGAATGCCTGCTGGGGTAGCGACACCGTGGTGGTAGTCAGCGACCCAAACTTTCCAATGGTAAACGTTACCGCGAGTAATATCTCCTGTGATGTTCAGAATGACCCCGTCGAACTGAGCGCCATGGTCGTTGGCGGGAGTGGCAGCTTCATCTACTCCTGGACCGGTGGCCAAACCACCCCTCAAATTGTAGTCACCGACCCCGGAACCTACTGCGTGACCGTGATCGATCTGATAGAGACCTGCACCCTGACGCAGTGTTTTACGCTGACTTTACCCACACCCCTGAGCGCGACCATCAGCTATTACGACGGCTTTTTTTGCGGAGACTCGTCGGTCATGTGTATTAACGTAACCGGTGGCGTACCGCCTTTTTCATATCTGTGGAGCAACCTGAATACCACGCCCTGCAATTTTGACCCCCTTCCCGGCGATTACATTGTCACCGTAACCGACGGTTTTGGTTGCACAGTCGTGACAGCTCTTGTGGTAGAAGATCATCCGAACGAATGTGCGCGATTAACCGGAACTGTCCTGGCCGACTGGAATACCAATTGCACCCCTGAATCCACCGATGAAGGGCAAACAGGTATTGTTATCCAGATCGAAAACGCGGCCGGCGACGAATATTTTACCTACACCCATGCCGACGGCGAGTATGACATTGAATTGTACCCCGGCACTTATACCGTCAGTGTAATCCCCCCGAACAACCTCTGGGATCCCTGCCAAAACGCTGTCACCTTGACGCTACAGCCCAACCAGACAGCCAACCAGGATTTTCTGCTTAAACCGCTGGCTATCTGCCCCGCTATGACGGTTGACATAGCTAATGCATGGCTTCGGCGTTGTTTCGAGGGGAATTACACTATTTCCTATTGCAACAAAGGCACCGACGACGCAACGGACGCATACATCGATGTGCAATTCGATCCATTCCTGACCCTGACTGCTGCAGAATTGTCCTTCACGGACCTGGGCAACAACCAATATCGCTTCGACCTGGGCACGGTGCCGTACAATACCTGTGGCTACTTTTGGATACGGGTAAAAACCAGTTGCGATGCAACGCTTGGTCAAACCCACTGTACGGAAGCGATCATCTATCCGACGGGCGATTGTTTGCCTCCTGATCCGCTGTGGTCCGGCGCAAGTTTGCAGATCGAAGCCAATTGCAGCACGGATTCGCTCGATTTTATCATCCGGAACGCGGGCACGGGCGCCACGCTTGAGCCGCTGGAATACGTGATCATTGAAGACGCGGTGATGTTGATGCAGGCGCCCCCGCCGGCTATTTTTCTCGCGCCGGGCGGCATACATCATGTGAAAGTGCCGGCCAACGGTTCCACCTGGCGACTGGAAGTTGATCAGGAACCCTTCCATCCCGGCCAATCCATGCCAGGTCTTTCGGTGGAGGGCTGTACAACAGGCGCGCAGTTTAGCACCGGCTTTGTCAACCAATTTCCCGCCGACGACAACGACCCCTGGGTAGATATCGATTGCACTGAAAACATAGGCTCGTATGATCCGAACGACAAGCAGGGCTTCCCCACGGGCTATCAGACGGATCGCTACATCGGACAGGGCGTCGACATCGAATACCTGATCCGCTTCCAGAACACCGGTACCGACACGGCATTTACCGTGGTGATCCGCGACGAACTGTCGCCCTGGCTCGACCCGGGCAGCGTGGTTCCCGGCGCTGCAAGCCACCCGTATCAGTTCGAATTTTACAACGACCGCAACATAAAATTCACCTTTGAAAACATCAACCTGCCCGACAGCAGCAAAAGCCAGGAGTTGTCGCAGGGATTTGTTTCATTCCGGATTTCCCAGAAGCCCGGCGTACCGCTCCAGACGGATATTCTGAACCGGGCAGGCATCTACTTCGATTTCAACGAACCGGTGATCACCAATACGACCCGGCACCGTGTAGGCAGGGATTTTGTCACGGTGAGCGCCTGGCAGCCTTTCCTCGACGGACTTACTCTGCGCGTGATGCCCAATCCTGTCGGCGAATCCGCCCTCTTGCAAATCGGCGGTTTGACGGCCGGCACAGCCTGGAGGGCTGAACTGAGCGATGCCACCGGTAAACCGGTTCGAACAGCGCAGATGAATGGCGCCGAATGGCGTTTTGACCGGGAACTCCTGCCCGCGGGCATTTATTTCCTGCGCGTCATTTCAGGCGACCGGGTGTTGGGCACAGGAAAGATCATGCTGAAGTAGGAAAAATCGGATTCTTTGGGGTTGTGTAAAAAGATACCGTACGTTACGACATTTTACACAACCCCATTCTGGATTTACGCATTACTTTTGCCCCGTTTTTCACGACGCCACCAAATTGCGGGGCCGTCATGCGTTAAAATCCTCTCGTGACAATCATGTATTTGTTGGGTTATTTTATCAAAACCGGTATCCGTTTGGGCGCCACCCGTACCGAACCGCGCTTTTCCCCTGTTACACAACAAAAGAAAACCCTGATACGGCTGCTGACCGATGCCGGCGATACGGCGTTTGGCCGGCAGTATGAGTTCAAAAAAATCCTCGCGTCGCCTGACCCGGTGCGGACTTTTCAGGAAAAGGTGCCCATGCACGAGTATGACCGGATGTACGACCAATGGTGGTCGCGTACGCGGCAGGACGAGCCGGATGTCTGCTGGCCGGGGCAAACGCCCTGGTTTGCCCTGAGTAGCGGAACGTCGAATGCGGCTTCTAAATATATCCCGGTGACGCCCGACATCATCCGTTCGATGAAAAAGATCTCGCGCCGGCTTTTTTGCGACATGGCGCATTTCGACCTGCCGGCAGAACTGTTCACGAAACAAATGCTGATGGTGGGCAGCTGCACCAACCTGACACCCGAGGGTAACCATTGGGTGGGCGACATGTCGGGTATCATCGGCCTGAACCGGCCTTTCTGGCTGAAAAAATACTACAAACCTGGCCGCCATATCACGTCCATGCCGGAGTGGTCGGACCGGATTGAAAAAATAGCCGAAGAGGCTCCCCGGTGGGATATCGCGTTTGCCGTTGGCAACGTGGCCTGGGTGCAAATGATATTCGAACGGATCATTGAAAAGTACGGGCTGCGGCACATTCACGAATTGTGGCCCAATTTTTCACTCCTGGTGCACGGCGGTATCTTTTTTGAGCCTTACCGGCAAACTTTCGAACAACTACTCGGCAAAGAAGTACATTACGTGGACAGTTACATGGCTTCGGAAGGGTTCTTCGGTTATCAGCCGGGGCCGGAATCCCGCTTGTTGCGCCTGGTGACGGACGCCGGTATTTTTTATGAATTTGTCCCGTTCAACGAGGAAAATTTTGATGAAAATGGCAATTTATTCCCGGATGCAAAGGCGCTTAGCCTGGCAGACGTGGTAGCAGGGCAACAGTATGCGCTGCTGCTGAACACCGATGCAGGCGCCTGGCGTTATCTGCTGGGCGATACCATCGAGTTTGCCGATGTGAAACAACTCCGCTTCAAGGTAACGGGCAGGGTCAAGCATTTTCTCAGCGTGGTAGGCGAGCATCTTTCCGTGGACAATATGAACACAGCCATCCGGCAAACCGACCTGAAAATGGGGGCTGGCGTGAAAGAATTTGCCGCGGCAGCCGTGCAACATGGGAGCCATTGGGCGCACCAATGGTATGTAAGCGCCGACAATACTTATCTCAACGCCGCGGAATTTGCAGCCAATCTGGACGCGCATCTTTGCGCCATAAATGACGACTACCGCATCGAACGCCAATATGCCCTGCGCGAAGTCAGGGTGGAACTGTTGCCCCACGAAGCGTTTTATCGCTGGATGGAGGAACACGGCAAACTGAATGGTCAAGCCAAATTTCCCCGGGTATTGAAAGGCAATACGCTTTCCGACTGGCAGGCCTATTTACGCCGAACCCTGAATATTTCCGCGCCGTGACGGAGGCTATTCTCAAAGGCGCGCTGGCCGGTTTGGCTTACGGTTTGTTGTTGGGGCCTTTGTTCTTTATGAGTTTGCAGGTGACGCTTCACAAAGGTATCCGAAACGGGATCGCCCTGGCAGCCGGCGCTTTTCTTAGCGACGCCATGCTTGCCACCATTGGTTGGTGGTCTTCAACCCGGCTAATGGGTTTGGTGAAGCAGGAGGCATTTCAATCTTCCATCGGGCTCATCGGGGCATTATTGATCATTGGTTTCGGATTGTCTGCCGCCTGGCCGAAAAAGGAAAAAGCCGCAGGCGCCCTCATCGCCGGCGCTTCCCGGCGCAGGTATTCCTTCCTGCAGGGTTTTGCCCTGAATACAGCCAATCCTTCCAACTGGTTGTTTTGGTTTGGCCTGGCCGCCGCCGCCCGGGCGGAAGGGCCTCCCGAATTAAAATATTATACCATTTTTTTTCTTGGCGCCACCCTGAGCATGGTGCTTGGAACCGATATAGCCAAAGTGTTGCTGGCAGGGAAAATAGGCGAATATCTCCGGGCGGGAATTGTGCTCAGGATTGTTCGCCTGGCAGGCATTGTACTTATTGGTGTGGGCGTATGGGTATTGGTAAAATTATGCACGGGTTAGCAGGTTTACGGCGATTGATAGACGTTTAAAATGCGTTGATCGAATCCGTTATTAATCTTTTACCGGATAACCGACCTTCGTGGGCGATAAAAAATCGCCCCAATAGCACAGCGTTAAATTCTTGAATTCATGCGTCAGATTCTTCGCATACTTTCCGAAGGGGCAGCCCAGGCCTGGCAGCAGCTCATGGCGAATAAATTGCGCTCTTTTCTTTCCCTGCTGGGCGTAACCATTGGCATTTTTTGCATCATCGGGGTAAAAAGCGCGGTCAATTCCCTGGAGGACAATATCCGGGGCAGCCTGGCCAAACTGGGCAACGACGTCATTTACCTGGATAAGTTTTCCTGGGGCGAAGACCCCGGCCGAAACTTCTGGAAATGGATGCGGCGCCCGAACCAGAGCTATCAGGAATACGAAGCCCTGAAAGACAGGCTGAAATCAGCATCTCAGATCGGTTTTTGGCAGTTTCTGGGCAGCAAAACCCTTAAATGGCAATCATCGAGCGTCGAAAATGCCGCGTTTCTAAGTATGACGGAGGATTGCAGCGAAATTTTCCGGCTTGAATTTCAGGAAGGCGGCCGCTTTTTCTCCCCGGCTGAATACACCAACGGCAGCGACGTATGCATCATCGGCGCAAAAATCGCAGAAGGCTTGTTTCCGGAAGGCATCGAACCGCTCGACAAATCGGTCAGCGTAGGCGGACGCAAGCTGCGGGTGGTGGGAGTGACGGCGCCCTCTGGCAAAGACCTGCTGAAAATCATGAACTTCGACAATGCCGTGCTCATCAGTCATACGCTGGCGAGGCGTGGATTCAGCGTACGGGACAACAATCCCTGGGTTGGGAAAACAACGGTCGGTATCCGGGCCAAAGCCGGCGCGGATGTGGACGAACTCAAAGACGAAATTACCGGCGTATTGCGCGCCGAACGCCGCCTGAAACCGCGCGAGGAAAATAATTTCGCGCTGAATACCCTGACGATTTTGAGCAATGTTTTCGATCAGTTGTTCAGCGTGATCAATATGGCGGGTATCGCCATTGGTATTTTCGCATTGATTGTAGGTATGTTTTCCGTGGCGAATATCATGTTCGTTTCCGTGCGCGAACGCACCAATATTATTGGCATTAAAATGGCTCTGGGCGCCAAACGTTGGTTCATATTGCTCGAAATCCTGTTCGAAGCAGTTGTTTTGTGCATTGTTGGCGGCGCTTTCGGCCTTTTGTTTATCTGGTTGGCTACCACCATTATTTCAAATGCCATCGATTTCGACATTCACTTGTCTATGGCCAACACCTTGGTTGGTGTGGGCACCTCAATTGTGGTGGGGGTGCTGTCCGGGCTGATTCCGGCAATCCAGGCAAGCGGCATGGATCCGGTGGAAGCGATCCGCAAGTAACGCCGTCTGCCAGACGGCGAAAATTCTTTGAAATAAATCTACGCCGTCTGCCAGACGGCGTAAAATTCTTTGAAATAAATCTACGCCGTCTGCCAGACGGCGTTACATGCGCAGGTCCTCCACGTGTACGCCCGGGAACTGCTTCGCATCCAACTGAAAATACCCGGAGCCGAACGTTTTATTCGGCGTAAACCTGGTAATCTGAAAAGTATACCGCGACCCGTCTTTGGCGAATGCCCTGATGCTTTCGATGGTGTTCGTTTTTTCGTCTATACTCACCCGCAGCTTGGCATATTCCGAACTTTTATCTTTAGGTTTGAATTCGATTTGTGTGAGTACGCGGTTTTTTTCCGGGATTTTATCGGTAACGGCGAACAGGAAATCTCCTTTTTCGTGGCGGCGGAGCAAGTCTTTGGGTGTAAGAAAACCGTTGTCGTCATTGGGATCGGCATTATTGATCTGGATTTCGTTGTTTTTTTTCAGGTAAATCCAGTTTACTTTTCCGTCGCTGACAATGATCTGTCCGTCCATATCGAGGCGGAACTTGTTGCCCTGCTGTCCGATGGTACCTTTTTGTGTTTCTTTGGGTTGGTCAGGCACCTCGCTGGCAAGCGTAAAAGCCGCTTCCATAGACTTGTAGCTATCGTATTTTTTTCGGACCCGGTCGAGTATTTTTTTTGCCTCCGGATCCGATTGCTCGGCAGGGGCGGGTTTTTGAGCGGAAAGGCCGGAACAGGCTATGGTCAGCAGGATTATGATCGGTACAGGCTTCATTGCTTTTTATTTTTGAAATATTTTACGGCAAAGAAACGCCTAAATGCAAACGGCAGTTGTGATCTAAAGGTTAAAGATTACCAAACCCTGATCGAAGCAACTTTTTGTGTATTTTGGCTGTTTAATGGATAGTTTTACCCGGTGAAATATTCCGGGATGAACCTTTATACCTTTTTTTATTCAAACACCTAAGCTTGTTCCCCAAGTGTAAAACCTGTTTATCATTTATGTCCAAAAAGAAAAAAAAGGGCGGCAAAAAGTTGACCGCCAAAAACTTGCAAATCGAACTCCTGAAATTTCTGCTTACCGAGCCTAAAAAACAATTTACGCCCCGCCAACTCGCCGATCTGCTTAAAATTGAAAATAACAAAGATTCTGTCGAACACGCGCTGCTTCAACTGGAACTGGCCGGGTCGGTAAAATCTTATAAGGAGAACAAATTCGGCGTTGCGCTCGAGCGCCTCACTGTTGCGCACAAGCAGGAGACTAAAACCGGGCCGGATGCGAAAACCCCGAAACCTGGCCCTCCCTCCAATGCTAATAGAAGAACGCCCGCCGGAGAGAAAAAAATGATCGAGGGGCGGGTTGACATGACCCGGAGCGGAGCGGCTTATATCGTTTCCGACAGCCTCGATTCGGATGTTTATATCGCGCCGCGATACCTGAATGGCGCCCTGAACGGCGACACCGTACGGGTCTTACTGTTTCCGGGCGCTCCCCGACACCGCCGCGGACAGCCGCCCCGCAAGCCGGAGGGCGAGGTGCTCGGAGTAATCCGGCGTGCCAATGAATTTTTCATCGGCACACTGCGCAAAAGCCGGAAATACGCCCTGTTTTTACCCGATAATCCAAACATGCCGGTGGATATTTACGTGCCGCTCGAAGCCTGCGGCGACGCTCGCGACGGCGAAAAAGTAGTGGTGCGCGTCACCGACTGGCAGGAGGGCAAAGGACGGGTGCCGATCGGGAAAGTCACCCAAACACTTGGCGAAGCGGGCGGGAATGACTTCGAGATGAAAAAAATCCTGATCAATGCAGGCTTCGAACTCATGCACTCCGAAGAAGCCATGGCGGAGGCCGACCGCATTCCGGAAACCGTCTCGCCTCAAGAGATCAGCCGGCGCCGCGATTTTCGCGATGTGCTGACGTTCACCATCGATCCTGAAGACGCCAAAGATTTCGACGATGCCCTGAGTATCCGGACCCTGGAAAACGGCAACCTGGAAATCGGGGTGCATATTGCCGACGTCACCCACTACCTTAAACCCGACACGCCCCTCGACGCAGAGGCGTTCCGGCGCAGCACCTCGGTGTATCTGGTAGACCGGGTGAACCCGATGCTGCCGGAAAAATTGTCGAACAACCTGTGCTCCCTGGTGCCTTATGAAGACCGGCTGACCTTTTCAGCGGTGTTCGTGTTCGACCGGCAGGATAAAATTGTATCCCGTTGGTTTGGCAAAACGGTGATCCACTCGGACAAACGTTTCAGTTACGAGGAGGCGCAAACCATTCTCGACGGCAAACCCGCGGAAAGCCTGACGCAACTCACTATTTTCCCGGAACTCGATGCCGCATTAAAAACGTTGGATAAACTTTCCAAAAAGATGCGCCGGGAGCGGGAACGTAACGGCGCTATCGGTTTCGATACGGAAGAAGTGCGCTTTCGCCTGGCAGAAGACGGCACCCCCCTCGAAGCTTACGTCAAGGAGCGAAAAGACGCACATCTCCTGATCGAAGATTTTATGTTGCTGGCCAACAAGGAAGTAGCATTTTTCATCGAAAACAAAGCGGCTGCCCAACAGGAAATACCCTTCGTTTACCGGGTGCACGACCTGCCTGATCTGGAAAAAGTGGCCGAATTTGCCCGCTTTGCCGCCGAAATGGGGCACCATTTAAAAGTGGATACCCCGAAACAAATTGCCCAATCGTATAACGCCCTCATGCGAGCGGCGAAAAAGGACGACCGCCTGAAAGTACTGGAACCCCTTGCCATTCGGACCATGGCAAAAGCCGTGTATTCTTCCAATAATATCGGACACTACGGACTCGGCTTTTCTCATTATTCACACTTTACTTCACCGATACGCCGCTACGCCGACGTGCTGGCGCACCGCCTGCTGGAACGCAATCTCGAAGGCCGGACGTACCGTATGGACAAGTCCAAACTGGAAGAACAATGCAAACACATCAGCAACCAGGAAAAGAAAGCCGCCGAGGCCGAACGCGAAAGCGTCAAGTATAAACAGGCGGAACTGCTGCGCCGTCACCTCGGCGAGGAATTTGATGGGTATGTCAGCGGCATTATCGACCGCGGCTTTTTTGTAGAACTGCCCGGCTCATTGGCCGAAGGCCTCGTTGAATTTAAGTATCTGGACGACAACTATGTCGTGGAAGAAGGCAACCTGCGCGTCAAAGGCCGCCGCTATGGCCGCGTGATCAAAATGGGCGACCGCGTACGGGTGCGGATCACGGGCGTAGACTTGCAACGGCGGCAAATCGAGATGGAATTGGTAGAATGAAAATGTGGTCAATGTGGTCAATGTGTTTTAAATGTGGTCAATTGATCTCATTGACCACATTTAAACACATTGACCACATTTTAAAAAAAAACGCCCCGCTGCCCGGATACCCGGGAGCGGGGCGAATTGTTGTCGTGGTTGTCGTATTAGCCGCCTGCTTATTATCCTTTAGGGTTTTCAGTACCGGGGGCCGGTTTGTCGCCGGCTTTGCGGCTTTTTTGTTGTGAAGGTGCGGGTGTTGAAGGCGCAGGCGTTTTATCGCCGCCGTTTCTTTCCTGCTGACGTTTTTGTTCGGCAGGCTGCTGGCTCTTTTTTGCTTTTTTTACACCGTCATTGTCCTCGTCGTTGCCTTCCCCGTTTTGGTTGCGTTTCGCTTTGTCTTTCGATTTTCCTTTTGACTTGCCGTTCTTTTTGCCTTTTTTCTTATCCTTTTTTCCTTTTTTGTCTTTATCTACTGTATTCTTATCTTGTCTTTTTCCTTTGCTGCTTAACTCTGCGTCATTTGAGCGCTCTTCGGCTTGTTGCTCTTTGTCGTC
>CALEYM010000380.1 GCA_937926185.1 uncultured Bacteroidota bacterium
AACATCCAGTTACAACTGCTTCAACTTTTTGCACAAGACGTGCCGGAGGAAGATTTGAAAGCCATCCAGCGGATGATAGTCAAGTATTTCGCTGAAAAAGCCACCGCCGCCGCCGACAAGGATTGGGACGAAAAGGGCTATACCGCTGAGCAGTTCAAAAAAGCGCATCTGCGCACGCCCTATAAAAAAGGAGCAAAATGAGGCGTGTTGTGTGAGGATAGGCATTTTAGAGTGTTGAAAAAAATTTCCTTCCCGACTGTGAAAGTTATTTCTGCGGATGATTTTGTCGAATTGCTCACTGGCGTTCACCCGGCGAAAAAGAAAAAGTAATTCCACCTCGCTGAATATCTGAAGACCATCTCCTGAGTCAATCAAAATCACCATGTCCCGCGCCATCTACCACCGCGGCCTCACCATCGAATCCGATCCAAAGAAACCCGTTCTTTCGATCGAGGGCCAGGATATACCCATTCAAAAGACGGATGGCCAGTATCAAAGTAAAGATTATCCCGAATTAAGAGCGGATACCCCGGAAGAGCTGGCAAAATTATTCATCGAACGCTCCCCTGAACATGAACAGCGCCGCCGGATACGAACAAAGCATATCGACCTGCTGAAGAAAGGCGTGGAACGCTGGAATCGGTGGCGGCGCAAATACCCGCATATCCGCCCGACCTTGTATGACCTCGATTTCCGGGAGGCGGGGATCAATCCGGATTTGAGCGGCATTAATTTCAGCAATGCGGACCTGCGCAACGCCAACCTGGACGGAACGATTTTGGTAAGGGCCAATTTCCACGAAACAAACCTGGGCAGCGCGACGCTGCGCGGCGCCAAGCTGCAAAACGCCAATTTCTGCCGCACCGATCTGTATCGCACCGACTTGTCAGGCGCCGACCTGACCGATGCCAACCTCCAGGGCACCCAACTGGCCTGGACCAGCTTTGCCGGCGCCAAATTGATCGGCTGCACCATTTACGGCTTGTCGGCCTGGGATTTGGATTTGGAAGGCGCTATTCAAAAAGACCTCAATATCATCTACCGGGAATTTGATGAGGGCCCGGGAGAAGACAAATACTCAAACCTGTTCGTCGATGATATTCAGGTGGCGCAATTCATTTACCTGCTACTCCACAACAAACAGATACGCGACGCCATCGACACCATCACCTCGAAGGTCGTGCTGATCCTCGGCAGGTTCAAACCCGGCAGAAAAGAAATACTGGACTCATTGCGGACTGAACTGCGAAAGAAAGGTTATGTGCCGGTACTCTTCGACTTTGAAAAACCCCAAAGCCGGAGTTTTATAGAAACCGTTTCCACGCTGGCGCATTTAGCCCGATTTGTGATCGCCGATGTCACGGAGCCCAGGATCGTGATACAGGAAATCCCGCATATTGTGGATAATGTCGCCGTGCCGGTACAACCTATCCTGCTTCATGGGCACGAAGAAGGAGAGTTGATAACCCTGGCAGATTTGCGGAAAAACCACCGGTCGTTGTTGGATACTTTTGTTTACGAAAATGAAATATCGCTGATAAATAATCTGGAAGAGAAGATAATAGAGCCGGCAGAGGAATTATTTAAACAATTAAACGGATAGAAATGGATAGAGAAAGACTAAGTACACTGTAAACTAAGTTTCTTGGTATTTGACCCTGCCGTTAGAAACCTCTCCCCCGGCCCCTCTCCTTAAGGAGCTAACGATTACCCACAAAACCGACATGAACCCCTATAAATAAAAGCAATACCGATGCATTTTAGCCCTCAAAAGCCCCAGAGGGGCGAAATATTTGTAGTATTTAACAGCAGTATCATCCATAAAGCCCCTTTAGGGGCGAAATATTATCGCCCCTAAAGGGGCTCACGGGATTCCCGTGGTTTCAGTCTACAAATATTTCGCCCCTCTGGGGCTACGTAGAGTCTTAATCGGGATTAATTTATGTCGTTTTTGTGGGTAATCGTTAGCCTAAAGGAGAGGGGAGCCGTAGAGCCGGCACTCATTTGTGTTTAGATTATTGGTAATGTTTGAGTTATGTCACCCCTCTCCTTTAGGAGAGGGGCCGGGGAGAGGTTTCTAACGCCAGGGCCAAATACCAAGAAACTTAATTTACTGTACTAAAAAATCTGATCAAAGAAAACTTCATTCAGGAAGCACCGTTCCCGGCAAGACAATGTATTTTAGAGTAAATCCCTATTTTTGCCCAGCATCAAACTCGAAACAAATGCTCAATCTCCTCTCCATCGTCATCGGCATCGTATTCGTGCTGTTGTTGTTCAGCCTGTTGGCCACCACCGTCATGGAAATGCTGGCCGGCCTGCTCACCCTGCGCGGCAAAAACCTGATCAACGCCATTAAAAGTATGCTGGGCGAAAACGAGACAGTCGTATTTACCAGCCACCAGTATTATAAACAGCTGGGCGAAAAAGCCAATCTGTTCCGCTTTCTGCGGAAAAGTACGCTGCCGCCTTCGTATATCCGGCCGGGTACCTTCACGGCCATATTGATGGATATTCTGCAGGTAAATACCACGGGGCAGGCGCAGCAGGCTATCGCGAATCTGCCGGACGGCAAACTGAAGGAGTTGCTGGCTTTTTTATACCGCGAATCGTACGACGACATCGCGGTATTTCGCCAAAAAGTGGAATCGTGGTTCACCGAGGTCATGGAGCGCGCCTCCGAATGGTATGTGAGCAGTATCCGCATCTGGCTGTTCTGGGTGGGCCTGACCATTGCCGTGTCGTTCAACGTGGACGTGATCAATATTTACACCAACCTGTCGGCCAACGCCACGCTACGCGAATACATGGCCGATGCTGCCGAACAATTTGTCCAAACGGCGCCGGAGCCGGTATCCGTGGACAGCGCGGTGGTCAATCCCGATTTTTACGCGGCCAAAGAGCAGTTCAGTACCTTGATGAACGAAAATATCGCCGCCATCCGCTCGCCGCTGGGCCTGGGCTGGGATACCGTGGAGTGGCCGGCCGAAGACAAAGGACATTGGTGGTTGTATAAACTCATCGGTTGGTTCACTACCGCCCTGGCGGTGTCGCTGGGCGCCAAATTCTGGTTCGACCTGCTCAAACAGCTGGTCAACTTCCGCAGCGGCGCTGGGGCGCAAACTGCCGCCGCGGCGCCGGCTGCTCCCGCGGCGCCCCTGCTCACCAAACCCGGCTCCGGCCTGTTCGAAAGTACGAGGGAGAGGTCGGCAAAGAAAAATGAGCCGGAAAAAGAGGAGAACGGGTAACTCAAATGGCCTTGCGTTTTTAGGCCCATCTCTCCCCCTCCATGAAAACATGGATATTTCCCGAATGGTCATTTCTGCGGAAACCCCGCCCTGTGGGTAAGTCTAACTTGCACCGGTTAAATCAACTTTATCCGGCGCTCCATGATTGCCCACGCTCTTACCATCCTGCAAAAAGAACTGAATGCCCACCTGGGCGTTTACGACCCCGGCAACGGCAATACCGACCGGGTGGCGCTGGCAAACTTGGCCGAGGGCCTCGACGGCGGCACGGGCGGCGTGGCGGTCGAGCGCGGCAAAGTTGTGATCAGCATGGTGAATATCCGGGAAGAAAAAGCCCTGAAAAACCAGCCGAACTACGTCCGGAATGATATTTCGCTAAAAACAACGTACGAAAATCCGCCCGTATTCCTGAACTTCCTGCTGCTGTTTACCGCCACGCATAAATCCTACGAACATGCGCTGCTGTACATCTCCCGGGTCGTGCAGTTTTTTCAATCCAAACAGTATTTTACCCCCGATAACGTACAGCCTGATTTTTTGCAGGGCCCTTCTTTCCCATACACCGACTGGGACAAGCTGGAATCCTTTAAAATCATCGTCGACCTGTATTCGCCCAGCCTCGAAGAAGTGAATCACCTCTGGGGCACCCTGGGCAGCAAACAATACCCTTTCGTACTGTATCTCATGCGCATGCTCGACCTGAAGTTCAGGGCCGTGCAAAGCGAACGCGGCGTCATCACCGAGGTGGTCAATGAATTCTACCACAAAAAATCAACCAACTGACATGCCGGAATTCATCAGCGCCAAATACAAACGCCTCTTCGAGGTTCGCCTCCTGCACCACTACTTCCTGGACGAGGGGCAGGCCGATTTTACGGCGTTGCCGCCCGACAAACAAAACAAATACCTGTCGGCCTACGATTGCCGGCGCTTTTTTTCCATAAACCCCGCCGATTCCACCCTGCAAATCCTCCAGGGTTTGGGCTGCCGGTTTTGTACGCTTCCGACGGGCTTTACCGCGGTGGCGCCCGATCACCGCACCATCCCCGCAAACGCGGTTTTTGATTTTACGGTGACGGTTCGCGACCCAGAATTTTTCAACTACACGGCTTTAACACTCTGGAAAAGAGATGTTTATGAAATAACAAAAGAAGGGCGCCTCTTTCGGTTCAAGGAAAATGTTTTTTTGTTTTCCAACCTGAGCGGCGTTCAAACCGGCGGCAAACTATTCCTTTCAAAATCATATCCCCAATGGAACCCGGCGAATGTCTGGCCCGCGGAAGCCCTGATGACCGACGGTACCGACCTCGTGCAACTGACCGGCGATTATCCCGGCTCCGGCACCCCGCAGCGCTGGGTGCTGGGCCCGGCAGCCGGCTTTCCTGTATTCGTGCACACGGACGACGTGCCGCTTACAGCGGCGCCGCCCGGACTGACCGGCGTTCCGCCGCGCGGCATCGAACTGCGCGACGAGTGGCCCCGCGACCTGTTCGCGCTCATCCGCATAGCGGCCAAACACCCCGGCGATCCGGATTTCAGCCTGGTCGACCGCAATGTGCCGGAAGGCCCGGTTTTCGAGCTGCATTTCAAAAACCGCTCGACGCGCTGGCGCTATTTCAAAAAAAACGACCAGTCGTTCGTCACCGAAGAACCCGCTCCGCTTCCGCTCACCTTTTCCGGCAACGCCGGTACCCGGCAAAAACCCTCCGCCGGTTTGGTAAAAGCCGAATACGACGCTCCGCAAACGAAACGCATTACGCAACTCGTCTCCGAAATCTATGAATAAAACTATCCTCGCAAACTATTAAAAAAACTATGTATTATGTCAGGACTGTATAAAACTCCGGGGGTTTACGTCGAAGAGATCCCCAAATTCCCGCCCTCTATCGCGGCGGTGGAAACGGCCATTCCGGCGTTTATCGGATACACGGAAAAAGCCGAAAAAAACGGGGAAAGCATATTGGGCAAACCCACCCGGATCGAATCCATTGCCGAATACGAGCAGATTTTCGGCGGCGCGCCACCGCAGGATGTGGATGTAATCCTCGATGGCAACAACAACTTCGTCCGGGGAGAAGCCGCGGCCAAATTTTTCCTGTACGACAGCCTGCGTTTGTTCTATGCCAACGGGGGGGGGAAATGTTACATCGTTTCAGTAGGCGGCTACAGCGCCGATCCGGACAAAGCCGTTATCGAACCCGGCATCCTGGCACTGGAACAGGAAGACGAACCCACGATCATTCTGTTGCCCGATGCCGCCGGGCTTGCCGCGGCGAGCGAGATGTACGACCTGCAAAAAACAGCCCTGGCGCAATGCAATAAGCTGATGGACCGGATAACGGTTTGCGATCTGCCGAAAAGCGATCCCAAGCCTTCCGATTTTAAAACCATCGTGGATGATTTCCGCGGCAAAATCGGGATCAATTACCTGAAATACGGCAGCGCGTACGGCCCCTGGATCAATACCAGCTTGCCTCGTCAGGTATGGCATAAAAACATGAAGCTATTCCGGGACGGAACGCCGCCAAGCCCGCTTGCGCTGGAAAGCCTCACATCCGACACGGAAATTATCGGCAAAATAGAAGAACTGAAAAACACGGAGGCTTCTATCCTTGCCATTTCAAATCCTTTTATGGGCGAAACCCCGGAAGACGTTTTGCGCAAAGCACTGGACGATTACAACGCGGTCAGGAGCGCCGCCTCGCCGACAAACGATGATCTGGAAGCTGAGCTGCAAAAAATCTCTGCTGTTACTTTCGATCTTATCGGCATGATCCAGGCAGAATATGCCGGAAATGCGCCGCAAGCGGTAAAGAAAAGCATCGATGATTTTCTGAACAATCAAGCCTGGAAAGATTCCATTGCTAATTTGGTGGCGCATCATAAGGCACTTGCAGGTATTATAGATTCGATAGATACCACGTCGGATAATTTTGATAATTCTGCTCATTTAATCGACAGGACATTGCCGACGGATTATGGCGATAAATGGATACAGGCTGTTCCAATACTGACATTAACCGGAACGGTTCCCGAAAACGCCGATACCGTCCGCGACGCCGCGCAAGCCGCCGCGCTGGAGGCTATTGCTTTCTACAGATTTGTGCAGTCCAACATGGCCGCCCTGGAAAAAACGCTGAACGAATCGCTGTTATCCTCCTTCGGCAAATTCAAAGAACTCTCCGTCAAAGCCGGCGCGGCCCTCAACCTGCTGCCGCCCAGTGGCGCCATCGCCGGCGTGTATGCCGCCACTGACCGCGATCGCGGCGTCTGGAAAGCCCCGGCCAACGTCAGTCTGAACGCCGTGATCAGCCCGGCCGTCAAACTCAACCAGGAACAGCAGGGCGAATACAACATCGACGTGAACGCCGGCAAATCCGTCAACATCATCCGCGAGTTCACGGGCAAAGGCACCCTCGTGTGGGGCGCCCGCACGCTTGCCGGCAACGACAACGAATGGCGATACGTCAACGTGCGCCGCTTCTTCAACTTCGTGGAAGAGTCGGTCAAAAAAGCCACCGAACAATTCGTGTTCGAGCCCAACGACGCCAACACCTGGGTACGGGTGCAGGCCATGATCGAAAATTTCCTGAACACGCTCTGGCGCCAGGGCGCCCTGCAGGGCATCAAACCCGAACATGCCTACTATGTGGCCGTGGGCCTGGGCAAAACCATGACCGCGCTCGACATCCTCGAAGGCCGCATGATCATCGAGATCGGCATGGCCGCCGTGCGCCCCGCCGAGTTTATCATCCTCAAGTTCTCGCACAAAATGGCAGAGTCTTAAATAGTGATGAGTGATGAGTGGAGTGCATCGCTCATCACTCATCACTCATCACTCATAACTCATAACTCATCACTCATCGCTCAATATCATGGCACAGCAATATCCATTACATCGTTTTCATTTTCAGGTCGATTGGGGCGGCGCGCAGCTCAGTTTTATGGAGGTTACCGGCCTCGACATTCAAACTGAGGCCGTCGAATACCGCCACAGCGACAGCAAAATTTTTTCCAAGATCAAAATGCCGGGCATGCAGAAATACAGCAACATCACGATGAAGCGCGGCAAATTTCAGAACGACGACGACTACTACACCTGGATGGACAGCATCACCAACGAACGCGTCGAAAACCGCCGGGATGTGGTGATCAAACTGCTCAACGAAAAGCACGAACCGGTGGCCACCTGGAAAGCCTTGCGGTGTTTCCCCCTGAAGATCACCGCGCCCGACCTCAAATCGGACGCCAACGAGGTGGCCGTCGAAACCGTTGAAGTCGCGCACGAAGGGCTTAGCCTGGTGAAATAAACGGAGCCATGGCAGACCCGACAAAAGCGACTTTCTACTACCCGCCGCTGGGGTTCTACTACTCCGTCAAATTCGGTATCAGCGAAGTAACCGACGATGCGCGCTTTCAGAGCGTATCTGGTCTTTCCGTTGAAATGGAGTTCGAAACCTATCGCGAAGGCGGCCTGAACGAGTACGAACACAAACTTCCGGGTCGCGCCAAATACGCCGACCTGGTGCTCAAACGGGGTATGTTTCTCGATTCCAGGGTCACCGAGTGGTGTTTGAACGCTTTTCAGAACCGGGAATTCACGCCTTCGGAAATCACCATTACGCTGATGAACGAGAAACACGAAGGGCTGCGCTCCTGGTGCGTCAAAAATGCCCTGCCGAAAAAGTGGGTAGTGTCCGATTTCAACTCCGGCGAAAGCGCCGTCGTGGTCGAAACGCTGGAATTGGTCTATACCTCATTTACGGTTAAAAAGTAAAATACAATGCCGATAGAGATAAAAGAACTGCACATCCGCCTGACGGTCAATGCCCCCGCTGCCGCCCCGCCGGCAGCGAACGGCGAACGCGGCCAGGGCAATAACCGCGGCGAAGGGACAGACCAGCAGGCCATAGTAGCCGAGTGTGTGGAACAGGTCATGCAAATCATTCAGGAAAAACAACAGCGATAATGGCAGGATCGGGTGGAAAATTGGAAAAAATGCTCATCATGGCTTTTTCGGAGGCCTCTAAAGCGGAAACCGGCGGCCCAAGCAATGCCGACCTTACCTACACGGCGCTGATCAATCCGGAATCATATACCCTGGACTACAAGGTGGAATTCAGTGGCGAGGAAAAGGACGGCCAGGCGAGCGGCACCAGCGGGCAGCAGCTGAAATTTGTAAAGATCATACCGCCCGACCTTTCATTTGAATTCCTCTTCGATGCCACCGGTATTATAGAAATGAGTCAGAAAGCGGGAACGAACAAGAACGACGCGAAAAAAGAGAGCATAACGGAAGATATAAACGCATTCCGGGAGTTGCTCATCGGATTCAACGGCGAGGCGCACGAAACCAGGCACCTGAAACTGGTTTGGGGCGACGGTCTGGTTTTTGTGGGCCGGGCAACCGAAATGAGCATTGCATACAAGATGTTCAACGCCTCCGGAATGCCGGTACGCGGAACAGTGAAAGTAAAATTCAAAAGCAGCATCGAAGAAAGTAAACGAATAGCGCTGGAGAACAAACAATCGCCCGACCTCACCCACTTCCGCCGCGTCAAAGCCGGCGATACCCTGCACCTGATGTGCAAGCGGATCTACGGCGACGCCCGCTATTACCTCCAGGTGGCGGAACTGAACCAACTGGGCAATTTCCGCCGGCTCAGCCCCGGCCAGGAACTGCTTTTTCCACCGATCGACAAAACCGTAAACTGAACGCTGACATGGGCGCCCAAACGAACGAATCCATCATCCCGACCCCGGCCACGCCGGACGTATGCACCTTCAAGGTGCTGGTGGAAGGCCAGGAAATTCCGGGTACGCTGCACGTGTTGTCCATCGCGGTCAGCCGCGAACTGAACCGGATTCCCTCGGCCCTGCTGCATATCGCCGACGGGGAAGCGGCGCGTTCGACCTTTGAAGCGAGCAACACGGATTTATTCATACCCGGGAAAAAAATGGAGATTCAACTGGGCTACCGCGCCCAGGACGACACGGTGTTCAAAGGCATCGTGGTGCGCAACAGCGTCAAAATCCGCGCGGGAGGCAGTTTTCTCGTCGTGGAATGTCGCGACGAAGCTGTAAAAATGACCGCCGGCCTCAAAAGCGGCTATTTCACCGAAAAAAAGGACAGCGACATCATGGAAGAGCTCATCGGGCGGCACGGCCTGCAAAAAGAGGTGGAAGCCACCAAACCCGACCTGAAAGAAGTGGTGCAGTACGAATCGACCGACTGGGACTTCCTGCTTTGCCGCGCCGAGGCCAACGGCCTCGTGGTGGCAGCGGAAGACGGCAAAATTACCGTGGCCAAACCCGACGCCGGACAGGAACCCGTACTCACCGTCGTGTATGGCGCCACCATTCTCGAACTCGACGCCGATATCGACGCCCGCGTGCAAAGCCCCGGCATCAAAACCTCGGGCTGGAGCGCAACCGACCAGGCCCTCCTGGAAGCCGAAGCCAAAGAACCCGGCGGACAAACGCCCGGCAACCTGCCGCCGGCCGACCTGGCCGGTGTGCTCGGCGCCGACCCCCGTGAACTGCGGCACGGCGGCCCCCTGAGCCAATCCGAACTGCAAGCCTGGGCCGACGGGCGCCTGCTGCGCGAACGCCTCGCCAAGGTGCGCGGCCGGGCGCGTTTCCAGGGTTTTGCCGGCGCGCTGCCCGGAAAAGTCATAGAAGTGAAGGGAATCGGCGAACGCTTCGAAGGCAAAGCGATCATCGCCGGCGTGCGGCACACGCTGGCCAACGGCAACTGGACCACCGACGTGCAGTTCGGCCTCGGCGCCGAACGTTTCGCCGAAACCTTCAACTTGCGCCCGCTGCCCGCCGCCGGGCTCCTGCCAGCTGTCAGCGGACTACAAATGGGTATCGTCACCAAACTGGAAGGCGACCCCGACGGCGAAGACCGCATCAAAGTGCGCCTGCCCATCGTAAACGCGCAGGACGAAGGCGTATGGGCGCGTCTCGCCACGCTCGACGCCGGCAGTAGCCGCGGTACTTTTTTCCGTCCGGAAATCGACGACGAAGTGGTGGTGGGTTTTCTCAACGACGATCCGCGCCACCCCGTCGTGCTGGGTCAGTGCCACAGCAGCGCCAAACCGGCTCCAATACCCGGCGCCGACGACAACCATGAAAAAGGATACGTCAGCCGCTCGGAAATGAAACTCACGTTCAACGACGACAAAAAGATCATCCTGCTCGAAACTCCCGGCGGCAACAAATTCAGTCTCTCGGAAGAAGACAAAGCCATCCTGCTCGAAGACCAGAACGGAAACAAAATCACCCTCGACGCCGACGGCATCAAAATCGAAAGCGCCAAAGACCTGATCCTCAAAGCCGCCAAAGACGTGAAAATCGAAGGCGTCAACCTGGAACTCAAAGCCCAGAGCGCCTTCAAAGCCCAGGGTACCGGCAGCGCCGAACTGTCGTCGGGCGCCAGCACCACGGTCAAAGGCAGCGCCAATACGGTGATTCAGGGCGGGGTGGTACAGATAAACTAGTGATGAGTGATGAGTGATGAGTGATGAGTGATGAGCGATGAGTGATGAGCGAGATCAGGAGAATCAAGCATAAGAGAATTATCGAGGCAGTGGCGTTTTAGCAGCCAGGTTCTTTTTGGTAAGTATTGAACTTCGCAATAATTTCATTACCTCTTCGGTATCGGAATGAATGGATTGAAATTCAGTTTCTGTATGAAATCTGTTTTCCAACTCATCACTCATCACTCATCGCTCATCACTCATCGCTCATCACTCATCGCTCATCACTCATC
>CALEYM010000381.1 GCA_937926185.1 uncultured Bacteroidota bacterium
GGCGCCGTCGAGTTGGTCGGTTTCAAAAACTTTTTGTCCCCAGCGGTTGTAAACGGCCCAGTACGCTTGTTCGGCAAAACGGCTTTCAAGGCGCAGTATGTCGTTTTCGCCGTCGCCGTTGGGCGAAAAGCCGGTAGGGAAAAACACATAAGCATCGTCGCAAAAAGGGGAAAGCACAACTATCGTCACATCGCGTTCCACCGAGCAACTGCTATTGACTTTTACCGTGGCCGTATAGGTTGTCGTACGATTGGGAGAAGCCACGGGGTTGGCAATATTGGGGTTGGACAAGTCGTCAGGTGGCGACCAGGTAATGGAAACAACGCCCGGAAACAGGGCCTCCAGCTGGGAACTTTGCCCCTGGTAAATGGTGGTCGGATCGGCGCTCACCGTCAGGCCCGCCGTATCCACCACCGTTACCGTGACTTTGCCCTGATAGGTACAGTTGGCATTGGTGACCGTCACAAAATACTCCGTGTTTTCCACTGGAAAGGCCAGCGGATCGGCTATCGCGGTATCGGAAAGGGTTTCGGCGGGCGACCACTGGTAAAAGTAATCCGGTATGGCGCCGGAATTCAGCCGGATGGTATCGCCCATGCAAATGGCCAATGCCGTTCGCAGGCTGTCGGTACGGGGGATGGGCGCATTGAACTGGCGTTCGATCGTATCGCGGCAGCCGCCTTCCGAAATGGCGATCAGCCGCAATTTGTAGCTGCCCGGTCTGTTCACCAGGAAAGTGTGGTTTTGATTGTTGGAGTTCGCCGTGAATCCGCTGGGGCCGGTGAGGCGCCATTGCCAGGAGGCAATGCCGTACACCGAATCCACGCTCAGGTCGGTTGCTTTTATCACGAGTCCGTTGTTGTCGCAGGTGGGCAACTCAACGTCCATGCCGGCATCGATATGCAGGGCGCCGATTTGGACGGTCTGAAACATGGTGTCGGCACAGGGTTCGCCGGGTACCGTAATCAGCGCCACGGTATAGGCGCCCGTATCCGGGTATAAAAAGGAGGGCGAATACGCCGAAGACGTCAGGTCCGGGTTGTTGTCCCAGTCGAAATACCACTGATAAAACAAGGCAATACTCTGGTTTTCAAACTTCACCGCCTGGTTTTCGCAGCCTTTTTCCGGAACAAAAAACGCGGCGGTAGGCGTACCGCAATCGGCCACGTTGTACTGAAAATCGCGGCGGGTCGTGGAAATGACCGTACCGTCGCGGTATTCGTCCACGCAAACGCCGACAACAAAGTTGCCAAGGGTATTGGGGATACCGGTCATAAACCCGGTGTAAGGATCAATTTTCAGCGGATCGCCGCCCAGTACGTTCGACAAATTATAGGGCGGATCATTCCATTCTACTTCCAGATATGGGCCCGGGAAAGGCGGGTTGGGTTGCGGGGTAAGCGAATCGGGGCCGTTCAGCGGCGTACATAAGCGGTACGCCAGCGAATCGCCGTCGGGATCGGTGGCCGAATGATCGAAGTCGATGGGTTCGTGCACACAGATGGCGACGGGCGGCCATTTATTAAAAACGGCACTGCTGTTACACTCCGTGAGCGTTTGTTCTGTGATGTGCGCGGTAATGGAAATACCGGTGTTCAGGGGATCAGGCAGGTTCCGGATCAGCTTGTTCCGGCAGCAACGTTGGTAAACCAGGGTATAACCGCCGCTTATAAAAGGCAGGTTGGTGGTAGTGGTGTAGGTGCTGCGGTTGACGCATACATCCGGCGGAGCAATAAAACAGGGATTCTCCAGCGTCACCGGCAAGGTATCGTGCGTAGAGGGGTCCCAAAACACGGTGATCTTGCGCACTAATTTCCAATTGGCGTCATATACGCCGATATAGGCCGGGTTGTCGAACCAGGGTACGCCATTGTAGCAGTCCCGGTACACGGTGAGCCGGATTTGATAATTATCATTGCCCAGACAAGCGTACGTAATTTCGCCGCCCACGATATGCGTAGCCTTCAAAAGGCTGTTTCCGCCCGCGGAAAGCAGGAGCAGCAGAAAAATTTCACGAAGAAAAACCCGTTTTAAAACGGGATATCCAATGAATTGTCTCATAAAACACAAAGATGGAGCAAAACTGCGTTGTCGCTGCCTCAAAACTAAAATTGGCTTAAAAACGGCTAAGATAGCGGATGCCCGGAAAAAGCGCCTACGGATTTTCAGCAAAATAGCGCCATAACGCGGCGGTATGAATGGCCTGCGCAAAACCGCCCGACAGCAGGGCCTCCAGAGCAGCTTGTTTCGGCAAAACATGCACGGCTATATCCTCTGTTTGTTCCAACTGCTGCACATTCAAGCGTTCAACGCCGGTGGCCAGGAAAATATGGCACCAGTTGGAGTGCGTTCCCGGGTTGGCGCACACCTTCAGCCAATGTTGCCATTCGCCGCCGCCATAACCGGTCTCTTCCAGCAGTTCGCGCCGGGCCGATTCGAGCAAAGGTTCGTGGGCATCCACCACGCCGGCGGCCAATTCATAGTGCACCTGACCGATGCCGTGGCGGTATTGCCGGATCAGCACAAATTCTTCTGCCGCCGTCACCGCCAGCACGGACACCCAATCGGGGTATTCAAAAACAAAATAGTCAGGAATCCGGGCGCCGTTCGGCAAACGCACGGAATCTTCCCGCATGATCATGTAGGGCCGCCGGTCGTATACGTAGCGACTGGTTTCGACGGTCCAGGGTTGTGGTTCTGTCATATTAAAACTTGGCTTGTTTGTGGCTTGGTGTGAAATATCATCATTTATTTTGCGCGCTATGGACAATATGTTGGACCAACCCACCGAAAAAACGCCCAAATTATTGAATGCCGCGGTTATCGTGGCTGCCCTGGGTTATTTTGTTGACATTTACGATCTGTTATTGTTCGGTTTCGTGCGGGTAAAAAGCCTGCGCGACCTGGGCTTCGAAGGACAGGCGCTCACCGACACCGGCATTGCCCTGCTCAACTGGCAAATGGCCGGCATGCTACTCGGCGGGCTGCTTTGGGGAGTGCTGGGCGATAAGAAGGGGCGTGTCCGGGTATTGTATTTTTCCATTTTTCTGTATTCGATCGCCAATATCCTGAACGGGTTCGCGACCTCTGCGACCGACTACGCCTTTTATCGTTTTATTGCCGGCATTGGCCTGGCCGGGGAATTGGGCGCCGGCATTACCCTGGTATCGGAAATTTTGCCTAAAAACAAACGCGGCATCGGCACCATGTTGGTGGCGTCCATTGGGCTGAGTGGGGCTTTGCTGGCCTGGGTGATCGATATGCTGTTCCCCTGGCGAATCTGCTTCTTTGTCGGGGGCGGCCTGGGGCTTTTATTGCTGGTGTTGCGCATCAGCGTCAGCGAATCGGGCATGTTCCGGCAGGTACAGGAGGCCGATCACATCAGCAGGGGCAATTTCCTGGCGCTTTTCACCAACTGGAACCGGTTCGTGCGATTCCTGCGCTGCCTGCTGATCGGGTTCCCCACCTGGTACGTGGTTGGGGTGCTGATCACCCTGGCGCCGGAGTTTGGCCTGGCCAAAGGGCTGAGCGGCATCACGGGCGGCAATGCCATTGCCGCCTGCTATACCGGGCTCATCCTCGGCGACATTGCCTCGGGCCTGCTGAGCCAGTATTTGCGCAGCCGCCTGAAAGTGATGTGGATATTCCTGTCGCTCGACGCGCTGGCCGTGATCTATTACCTGGCCGGCGGATTCGACACGGCGGCGTCCTTTTATTTTGCGCATTTCCTGCTCGGTATTTCCGTCGGTTTTTGGGTCATTTTTGTCACTATCGGCGCCGAACAGTTCGGCACCAACCTGCGCGCCACGGTAGCTACCTCGGTGCCCAACTTCGCCCGCGGTATGCTGGTGCCCATCGGCGCCTCTTTCAAATGGCTGAAAGACCCGGCCGTGACCGGCAGCGTCATATCCGCCGCCTGGATCATCGGCGCTGTTTGCCTGCTGATCGCCTTTGTTTCGCTGATTGGTATGAAAGAGACCTTTGAGGAGGATTTGAATTATGTGGAGACGATTTGATAATAGAGATATTTACTTTGGCCCAATTGCACATTCTCCGTAAATTTGTAAAAATTTAGATAACTATGTCCTCTCGAGAAATACGCTCCTCCATAAATAAAATTCTGGATAATACACCGGATGAAGAAATACTGGAGGCTTATTACCAAATTCTCCTGAATCTGCTTCGGATGCAAAAACATCTCACCGTCGCATTCGATGTGGATAATCAGCCTATGTCATTGGAACAACTCAGAAACGAAGTTGCGAAAGCCGGGAAGCGTACCGCGTCTGGTCGGATTATTAAACATGATGAGGCTAAAAAACAAGCTGAAAGCTGGTGATGGACTACGGCCACGATCTCTGTTGGGACGAAAATGCATTGCGATCCCTTCGAAAGATTTTCAATTATTTGCGGAAACACTCTTCCGAAAAAAAGGCACAAATATTCAAAACCCGCGTTTTTGAAGCAGTAGAAACGCTTCTTGAGCAGCCGGAGCGATATTCCTATGACCGACTTTTGCTGGAGTATCCACCACGATATCGATCCATTCCACTGGATGGGTATAAAATT
>CALEYM010000382.1 GCA_937926185.1 uncultured Bacteroidota bacterium
GGGGCGGCAGTTTGTCTTCCACCTTGAGATTGCCCCAGCACTTGTTGTTGTTGTTCTCCGGGTCGGTCACGCGCACCTGGTAGGTTTTGCCCACGTCGGCGGGGCCGAGCACCGCCGGCACCCAGGGACCGTTGCCGAAGGGCGCCGTTTTATCTAATTCAACTATATAATCATCGTAGCAGCCGTAGGGGCCGCCTTCCAGAACCTGGTCGGCGCCAACCACTGCTTCACAGTTGGCATCCAGTGAAATCTGCACCAGGTCGTTGCATACCAGCGAGGTGATCGGATTCGGATATTCCAAAACCGTCACATCGAAGCAACAGGTAGAAGTATTGCCGGCAAAATCAGTGGTGATAAAACAGTTGGTGGTCGTTCCGATCGGGAACTCGGCGCCGGAAGGCAGACCGGCTGTTTGTACCGTTGCAGCGTTGGATACCGTTTGATAAATGACTGCTCCGATAAAGACCCGGGGAGTGTTGGCATTAATAAAAGGCCCCTGCCCACCAAAATGGCCCTGACTGATAATACTTAAGGTGCCATCGGTGGAAAGCAAGTTGCCATTGGCATAATAGAACGTAGACAAATCGGTAAGGTACATGTAAATACCTTTTCTTTGACCGGGTTGTAATATCAGGCCGCCGACGGGAATATTCGTCGTTGGCGCCGTGCCGTTACCCGTCACGTTTGCGCTGCCCAACAAAGTCCATGCAGCCGGGTTTGCCTGGTTGCCTACGGCCGTGGTAGCCGTAGTGGTATAATATACATTCACGGTATGAGCGCCGGCGATAATTGGCGCCCGGAATCCGGTGATTTGTATTGGAGTCGCTCCATCATTCTGAATGTCGAATGTTATCCCGTCAAAATTGTTATTTTGGGTTTGCGAAATGGTTGGCAGAACGACTATCGGCCCAAAAAACGGACAATTGTCCGCCGTACCGACGTCGTAACTCACCGGAGCAGAACAGGCGCCCGGCCCAAGATTGATAAACATATTCGCCGGACAGGTGATGGTAGGCGGTACGCGGTCGACTACGTTTACAGTTTGTTGGACAAAGTCGCAGGCAGACAGCGCATAACGGATCGTGTGGCCGCCGATACTCAGTGTCGGCACGACAAATTGCTGGCCCGGTAAAACATTTGCGAAGAATGTGCCATCAATCGATACGGCAATCGGGCTGCTGCAAGCCAGCGCAGGCGCCGTTATTGTTGCGTTCGTCGCGCCACAGGTAGACGGGTCAGTGGCGTTGATGGTCAGATTTGGCAAAGTGACGCCGGAAAAGGTGCACGTTGGATCGGCGAAAGTGAGCGACCAGCTAATCATGGCTCCGGAGTTGGCGCTCAGATCGTCAAATATCCGGAGTTTCCAAACACCGTTTTGTCCCGCCGTGAAAGCGCCTATAGTGGTGACATTGCCGGCATAAGCTGTCAGTGGCCCGGTTCCATCCGGGTCACAGGAAACAACCAAAGTGCCTTCCGGGCGAAATGTACCGGTAAACGGAGCGACAACGCCGGTTCCGTTTATGGCCGTACTGGCATTATCGCAAAACTGCGTATTGGTAAAGTTATCGCCGGTTCCGCCCAAATCGCCCGCGAGTTCGATGCGTTGCGGAGTGGTTTGCGCAAGCGTACCCGGAGCTTCCAAAAAGATATCCAGGTCGGCGTCAGAAGTATGCGTCAGGTTGATTTGAACGCTTAATAATTTAATATTGGCGCCAAGGCCCGTAACATTACATTCGAAAACCGTACCACCGGCATTTTGCGGCGCCACGGTACATCCGCCCGTACCGGTGGAAGGAATCAGCGCATTGCCTGCCGTGTTGGTAGCGATACCGGTGAACGTCTGGGCATTCACCCAAACCCCGGAGAGCAACAGAACAAACAGCAGGAAACACGTAAAAAGTGTATTTCTCCTTTTCATGAGAATAGTGTTTTAATTTTACAGGATGATGAAAGTTGGATTAATCCGAAACCCTTAATTAACCAGGACTTGTAAAGCTTCATTATACCATTGGGTCCTGGCTGCTAAAACCGCAGCGCTGGAGTCTACCCCCAACCATGTCGTGTCGGGATAAGCCAAAGCAAGCTTTATAGCTTCTTCCACGCTTTTACCTTCTTCAATGAAGAGGTAGATCATTTTGTAATAATCGATTTTAGCCTCCACCTCAAGGTAAGCAGGAGAGCCCGGCGTCTGTGCGTTCAGATCCGCCTCCAACTGAACCAGCGAGATTTCCAGGTCATTAATCGCCTCGGAACCTGATTTCCAGTCGCGGGCTACATTCGTCGAAACCTGCGCGCCGGCGCCTGCGACAGAAAACAGCCAGGCACTGAACACCAGGACCGCCGTAAACAACCGAAGTCCGTGTCTTGCCATTGTTAATTTCATATTGTTAAAAGTTTGTGATAAAATGAATTGCAGAAATTAATTTTAATATCTTGGTAATCAATCCTTTATATTTTTTCGGGTATAAATAAAAAAAGCAGTGCAACTCAGCGTTAACGCGCCGAGCTGCACTGCTTTTTTATAAACAAGAAGTGTTAGGAAAAGGGAAGTGCCTTTTCATGAGTATAAAACCTTTTCAATAGTTTAACCTGGATTAAAAAGAGATTAAAGTGCTTATATTGAAGCTAAGATAAATTAAATTATAAATACTTCGCAATTTTTTAAAGTATTTTTCAAATTAGAATTAACGGGCAGGAAGAACCCGGGCTATTGGAACAGCACCACCCCTTTCCCCTGGTTCGGAATAGAGGCCTTGAGCTGTTCAATGGCTTTTGCCATCGTTTGAAATTCAGCCTCAATTTGAGGTATATCATTCCGGTATTCCGTCATTAATACTTCAAGGGGCACATTCCGTTCCCATTCTCCCCGGTTTTCCGTTCGATCAGCATCGCTGGCGTCACCAACATAGTACAAAGGGGTCTGTTCTTCCAAACTGGTAATGATACGGTTCAGGTCATGCAACCGCATTTTGGATTTTTCAAAATGTCCGTCGAATTGTGCCGCCAGCTGATCGCAATTGACGGCGTTTTGCTTCACCCCGGCGGGAATAGCATCATATTGTTTTTGCAATTCCATCCTTTTTTCGTCCAGTCTTTCGTGCGATTTTTTCAATTCCCGCAATTGAGCGATCATCTCTTCCAAACGTTTCCCCGTCAGACCGGTACCCGTTGGATCGCTTTCTGAAATGGCAGCGCCCGGCTCCCCGGCGGGCTTGCCGTCAGGCAGGTTAGATTGGCAAGCCCCCCAAAAAAGCATTGCCCAAAATGTGAGCACAATCAAAAAACCGGAATTAACGCCGCTCATATACAAATACAGATGTCAAATATTTATCAAAATTCACGCCAGTTTGCGTAATCGGAACAAAGGTAGGAAAAAATCAAAAAAGCCCCCCTCCACCTTATGGAGAGAGGCCATCCCAAAAACCGATTTTAAAGTATGTTAAAATCGGGCTTCAG